>JAEZJP010000249.1 GCA_023415715.1 Bacillota bacterium | reverse complement strand
GTAGATGGGATCGTGCACGGAACCGATCAGCGGGTCGGCAATGGCCCGTTCGTCAAAGCGCACACATGTGGCATCCATCTCAATAAAGGGAGCATTGGATGCAAAAGGTGTTCCGCGGGTATGTTTGGCCGCTTCCAACACCAGGCGCGCGGCGCATGTTTTGCCGATGCCCGGAGGTCCATAAATGATCACATGCTGGGGATTCGCGCCGCACAGGATGGCCTTCAGTGACTTGATGCCCTCGCCTTGTCCAATAATATCCGAAAACTTCACCGGGCGAACTTTTTCAGCCAGCGGCTCGGACAGGCGGATACTGCGCATGCGCTGGAGGTTTTCCATTTCACGGTTGCTCTCCTTGCGCACGGCGGGCTGTGCCTTTTTCTGCTGCCTAAGCTGCGAGAAAAAGAAAAGTCCTACCACCACCGATACCAGCAATTGTATGCCCAGGAGCAAAAAATTCACCAACAAAAAGCCCTCCCTTTGTCCCTGTTTCTAGGCCTAGGATGCTAAAAAGGAAGGGTCTCCATGTGTGGGAGTGGTTGGGGCAGCGTCCAGTTCCGCTCAAAAATGGCAGCAAATGACCACCTTTACAAGTGCGAATGATAAGGCTTACAATATCCTTATCACCGTATTACACAGCGTATGAAATATCACCTTCACCAAACGATTTCTGCCAGGATATACACATTATGCATACAAACGGCGCATGATTCTCCTACATGGCTTTCCTATAATAGGCGCGGATGGAAACCGGTGTCCAACAACATTTTGGAGGGGATCATTATGCGCCTTGTGAAAAAGATACTGGTGGCATTACTCACACTGGCACTGTTAACCGGCATAGGCCTTACGGCAACCGCTGAGCAAAATCAGCAGGCCGGCAGCGGCATTCTGCTGGCTAGGGACGTGGAATGGAAGTACGACGACAGCGGCAATGACCTGGGCGCCTCCTTTATCGCAGCAGACTTTGACGATTCCGCCTGGAAAACGGGCAAGGCACCCCTGGGATTTGGCGACGATTATTCCGAGACCGATCCCACCCTTCCCATCGGCACTGTAGTCGGTTTTGGCAGCGATCCCGCCAACAAAATCATGACCACATACTTCCGCACCACCATGGATGTGGGAGACCTGAGCGGCTTTACCGCACTGGAATGCTATATCCACGTGGATGACGGCGCAGTAGTCTACATCAACGGCAAGGAAGCCTTCCGCAAGGGCATAGACGAAGGCATCGAAATCAAGTACGACACCGCCGCCAAGTTCAAACCCAAGGAAGAAACATTCACCATTCCCGTGGAAGCGCTTCAGAGCGGCGTTAACGTGATCGCCGCTGAAGTCCACCAGGATGGCGGCGACAGTTCCGACCTGTGGTTCGAATTAGGCATCACGGCGATTACGGGAAATGAGAAGGAACCCGAAGCTGCTGCTACAGTAACGATTCCCGATCCAAACGCCCCCATCGGCACAGTAAATAAGGTCACCGTCACCTTTACAGGCGATACGGTTTCCACCAAGGGCTTCACATGGTATACCACTTTGGCCAGCGCGGGCAGCGATTTACAGATTGTAAGAAAAACAGGCGATACAGCCGATTTCACAAGCCCCGCCCGCTTCTTGGGCACCTGCGCCATTTCCACCAACTCTTCTGCCGAGGTTGTGCACAAGGCGGAAGCTTTAGGACTTAAGCCCAGCACGGAATATTTCTTCAGAGTAGGCGATGAAGCGCTGAACCTTTGGAGCGATACTGGCGTGTTCACCACCGCTCCCGATTTTGGTGCCTTCACCTTTGTCAATCTGGCGGACTCTCAGGCCAAAACGGAAGATGAAGCCATCCTTGCCTCCCAGACCTATGAAAAGGCCATGGCTACGGTGAAGGATGCAGCCTTCCTGTCCATTGACGGCGACATCGTGGACACCGGTTCGAACGAAGGCCAATGGGACTGGCTGATGGGCCACTCTCAGAAAATACTGCTGAACACCACCTTCGTACCTGTATCTGGAAACCATGAGGAAGACAAGAATTCATTCTTCGAGCACTTCAACCTGACACCTGCCCCCGGCTCTGCTACGGAAACCGGCGTATACTATTCCTTCAATTACAGCAACGCCCATTTTGTAGGGCTGAATAGCAACGAAGATTCCCCTGAATATGCAGACTTTACTCCCGCCCAGATCCAATGGATGAAGAGCGATATACAAAGTGCCAAAGCACTTGGGTATGATTGGGTCATCGTGCTGCTCCACAAGGGCCCCTATACCACATCGAACCATTCGGAAGACGCCGATATCATGAATGATAAAAACGGCGTGCGTACCCTGGTGGCGCCGATGATGTCCGAGCTTGGGGTCGACCTTGTGTTCCAGGGCCACGACCACATCTATGCCCGCACCAAGCCCATCAAGAACGGCCAGGCGACCACAGCGGAAAAGACCACCGAAACGCTGAACGGGCAGACCATTGAGTACACCGTAAAGCCTGACGGCACAATCTATGTGATCCCCGCCACCGCCGGCCCCAAGGTTTACTACAAGAGCAAAACCATGCCCGAAAGCTACTTTGAGCTGTTTGAACGTGCAGAAGAAAATCATGCCGCCGTGTACGGAGCTGATCCCGAAGACGCCACCAGGCCCGTACGCAGCGCGATCCAGAACTTCATGAGCATCACCATCGATGGAAACAAGCTGACAGCCTTGACCTACGAGATTGACCAGAATAAAGATCCCGCCACGCCCTTCATCGTGGACCAGTTCGGCATTGTGAAGTAAAACAGCCGAAGCAAAAGACATAACTGAAGAACAAAAGATGTACCCAAAGCACGAAAGATGTAGCCTTAGACACAAAAGGGGGACGGGAAGCAATTCCCGTCCCCCTTTGCAAAAGCCTCCAGTAGACTGTCGGCTTAAGAAGTAATGAGACTCAATACATCAAACCCCGGAAAAGACGCCAACAAACAAACGGCATCGTAGGGGCGATTATTAATCGCCCGCCAAGTTTGGTACCCTATCCGTAACATGCGGGCGATTGATAATCGCCCCTACGGCTTTTGGAGCGGTTTTTTTTGAATCACGATACACTCGGTTCCGGCTGAGCGTTAGGCTCCGTATCCGGTATGCTGCGCTGGGTGCGGGGCTTGCGCTTGCGCGGTTCACCTTCTACCAGCTTTGGCTTGCCACCCTCCTTGACGGATTCGGCGGTGATGACGCATTTGTTCACATCAGTGCGCACAGGCAGCTCGAACATGGTATCCAGCATAATATCTTCAATGATGGAACGAAGCCCGCGGGCGCCGCTCTTGCGCTGTATGGCCTGTTGGGCGATAATCCTCAGCGCTTCCTCCTCAAACTCCAGGGCGATGCCGTCCAGCTCCAGGAGCTTGGCGTACTGCTTCACCAAGGCGTTACGGGGCTCGGTGAGAATCTTCACCAGCGCATCCTCATCCAGCGGATCCAACGTGACCACAATGGGCAAACGGCCCACAAATTCGGGGATCATCCCATATTTTATCAGGTCTTCCGGGCGTATTTGATGGAGCACACGGCTCATATCGGGATTGTCCTTCTGATGAAGTTCCGCACCAAAGCCCAGCGTTTTTTTGCCGATGCGGTTTTCAATAATGGGGGCAATGCCGTCAAATGCGCCGCCGCAAATGAACAGAATATTCGTCGTGTCGATCTGGATAAACTCCTGATGCGGATGCTTGCGCCCGCCCTGGGGCGGAACGCTGGCAATGGTGCCTTCCAGTATCTTCAAAAGCGCCTGCTGCACACCCTCGCCGCTGACATCCCTTGTGATGGAGGGATTTTCGCTTTTCCTGGCGATCTTGTCGATTTCGTCGATATAGATGATGCCTCTCTGGGCCGCCTGAATGTCATAATCGGCATTTTGGATCAGCCTCAAAAGGATGTTCTCCACATCCTCGCCTACATAGCCGGCCTCTGTTAAGCTTGTTGCGTCGGCAATGGCGAAGGGCACGTTCAGTATGCGGGCCAGGGACTGGGCCAGAAACGTCTTGCCGCAGCCGGTTGGACCCAGCATAAGGATGTTGGATTTTTGCAGTTCCACATCGCCGCGCTTTTGTGGCGCGTTGATGCGCTTGTAATGGTTGTACACTGCTACCGCCAGGGAGCGTTTGGCTTTCTCCTGCCCCACCACATACTCGTCCAAAACCTGCTTCATTTCAGTGGGCCGGGGAACGGCTGTGGAAGCAGAATCGCCGATCACTGCCAGATCGTCGGCAATGATCTCCTGGCAAAGCAGGATGCACTCGTTGCAGATATACACATTGGGGCCGGCTACCAGGCGGCGGACCTGCTCCTGGGTTTTATTGCAAAAGCTGCACTTGTGCACCTTCTGCTGCATACGGGGAGTAAAATCGTCTTTGGCCATTTTTTACCTCTAGGCGCGGGTCGCCCGCGGCT
>JAEZJP010000193.1 GCA_023415715.1 Bacillota bacterium | reverse complement strand
CGCCTACGGCTTCTCCAAGCAGAAGTTCGAAGGCTGGAGCGCCACCCCCGGCCTGTACGGCGTGTGCGACGTGAAAGACCTGGTCAAAGTGCACGCGATCAAAAAGTAAGACTTCTATTTAATGGTTAATCATCTTTCCGCCGGCCGGCGAATTCAGCCGGCCGGTTGGAAGGGTGCGTAATGTGTCTTTTTTACTCCTTCAGTAGCTGCGGCGACAGCTCACTCATGCCTCCCTCTTGAGGCTCCATAGCCGAAGCGCCGCCTGTGGCGGATACAGCGAGGCGAAGGAGGCTGGCGAAACGAGCGGAGCAAGCGGAGCGCAGCACCGCGACGATTGAGCCAGATGGGATGGTGCCGACGAAGGAGGCGAAAGGAGTAAAAAAGCGTAGAAAAAATACGTTGTCTGCATCTTTGTACGCAACAAATCCAGTAAAGCAGGGGATCAACATGGGCATTAAAACGGGATACAAAGGCTACAAAGCCTATGATTACCTGACACCGGGATCGGACTACCCCTATTTCAAGCTGGCCAAGTGGGACTGGGCCGGGCGGTATCTGCTGCCTTTGGACTTCGCCCAGGAAGAGCGGGTGCGTAGGCTCGCGAAGGAATGCGTGTATATCGCGCTCCACGAGCACCCCACCCTGACCCCGGCCAACATAGAGGAACTGGTGGCGCTGGACAGGGCTGGCCGTGAAAGCTGCGAATACGAAGCGCTGTCGCATAGCTACCTGGACTGCGTCTTTGATAATATGATGGATGGCACCTGCCATATCGTTTCCCAAAGCGGATGGAAGTTTGAAGATATATTGGTCGATTTCGGGAACAGGATGTGCGACCTTCACCACCAGGATTTTCTCTTTCAGTGCACCGGTGTGGAGGATATTTTGAAGGCCCACCGGGAAGGCCGCATCGCCTGGGTGCCCGTTCTGGAAGGGGCTGCGCCCATTGAAAACGAACTGGACCGCATCGATGTTCTGTATGGCCTTGGCATACGCATGATGGGCATCACCTATTCCGAAAGCAACGCGCTGGGCTCCGGCCTCAAGGAAGACTTTGACGGCGGGCTGACCAAGTTCGGCCGCCAGGCCGTCCGCCGCATGAACCAGGTGGGTATGCTCATCGACTGCTCCCACGTAGGCCCCAAGACCACCCTGGATACGGTGGAGTACTCAGATAAGCCTCTTATTTTAAGCCATATCGGCGCCAGGGCACTTTGGGACAGCAAGCGTCTTTGCGGCGACGATATCCTGAAAGCAGTGGCTGAAAAGGGCGGCGTGCTGGGCGTGGAGGCTGCCCCCCATACCACCATGACAAAGACACATAATACCCACGACATTGATTCCTATATGGAGCACTTTGAGTATATCGCAAACCTTACGGGCATCGACCATGTATCCTTCGGCACCGACGGGCTGTACGGTGACCACGTGGGTCTGCATCATCTCTTCTCCAAGAGCCTGGCCACCGGCGACACGAAAAACAAGCAGCAGGCCTATGAGGAAGTGCCCTACGTAAGGGGCCTGGAGAACCCCACGGAAGCTTCCATTAACATTCTGCGCTGGCTGGTAAAGCACGGCTACAGCGATGAGGATATCCGCAAGGTGCTGGGGGAAAATGCGCTGCGGGTGCTGAAACAAGTCTGGATTTGACTTTTACACTCCGTCTTCGGCGGCTGGGAAGAGGGGCGGATCTTCCTGGCCGCTCAAGGGCGGATTTCTTATTCTTGCATACAAAAGGAGGCAGTTGCATGGTAGACGTTTTGTTAGAAGGCGGCTTTGTGGTGGATGGGACTGGCGCGCCCGGCTTTTACGGCGATGTGGCCGTGAAGGACGGCAGGATTGTGGCGGTAGCCCCAAAGCTGCACATGGAAGCGGAAAAAACGGTGGATGCCTCGGGCAAGGCCGTGATCCCCGGCCTCATCGACCCCCATGTGCACGAAGAATACGTGTGCCTGCTGGATGGGGCCATGGAGTTGTTCATGCGCCAGGGCGTCACCACATGCTTGAGCGGCAACTGCGGCCACTCCCTGTTCAACGCGCCCACGGAAAAAGCTGTGGATTATTACTGGCTCAACGGCTTGTTCAGCGACATGCAGCGGGATAAGTACAAAAAGCTCTTTCCCGCCTGGGAGGACTTTGACGGGTATGCCAGGTACTGGGAGGAAAAGGGCTGCAACATGAACATGGCCATTCTCCAGGGCCATGGCACCATCCGCTGGCTTGTGATGGGCGGGGCTATCGACCGTAAGCCCACTTTAGAAGAAAAGGTACAAATAGACGCCATTTTGCGCAAGAACATGGAGCAGGGGGCCTGGGGCGTTTCCTTTGGCCTTAGCTATGTGCCCAGCCGCTACGCGGATACGGACGAACTGTGCGACGTGGTGGATGTGGTCAAGGAATACGACGGCGTTGCCGCGGCGCACTTGCGGCACCACATCGGCATGCTGCCCTGTACGAAAGAGTTTATTGAGGTGGGCCGCCGCACCGGCGCGCGCATTCAAATTTCCCACTTGAAGTCCGTCAACCCGGAATGCTTCGATGCCGTTAAGGAAGCCGGCGAAAGCGGCATGCGCATCACCGTGGATACCATTCCCACTTCCACCGGGCACTTAACCCGCAAGGACCGTATGCTGCAGTTCATTGTGGCTGTTTCCGATACGCTCTTTGACAAAGGTCTGGAGGGCGTGAAGGCGGCGCTGCACACCCCCGAAGGCCGGAAGACGGTCTTGAAGGATGCCTACATGTTCCCGGCGGACAGGAACCTTACCTTCATCGTCTGCTCGGAAGACCCGGCGCTTGAGAACAGGTCTGTTTTCGATATCGCCAAAGAATGGGGGAAAGACCCGGACGAGGTGCTCCTGGACCTTCTCGGCGATGAGAAGGAGTATACCTTTTATCTGGGCGGCGCTTCCCGGCCCGATTTCCCCAGCGTGCCCCACGTGAAAAGCATTATGGACAACCCCTATGTCTGCGTGGGCTCCGATGAATTAATGGGCGACCCGGAAGACATGGGCGGTTGGTACGAGCTGCAGCGCCGGGGGGCCATGCCCATCTTCTGGCAGATGTATTTGAAGGCCGGCGTTCCATTGGAAGAGATCGTCAGGCGCAATACCGGCATGATCGCCGATCACTTAGGCTTCCTGGGCCGGGGCAAGCTGCGGGCGGGTTACTTTGCGGATATTGCGGTGATCGACGTGAATAATTTCCGCTTCCCGAAACCGGATAAGATCGACTACCGCAATCCCAATACCGTGGCATCCGGTGTAGACACGGTGCTGGTGAACGGCGTTGTGACACTGGATGGCGGAAAGCTTTTAAAGCCTTTTGCAGGCAAGCTTCTGCGCCACGGCAGGTAAAAGGGGAAAGGGGGAAACATCATGGATATTCTCATTCGCGGCGGCCTGGTCATAGACGGCACGGGCGCGCCGGGCTTTGTGGGGGATGTGCTTGTTTCCGGCGACCGCATACAGGCTGTAGACAAGGGTCTGCCCGCGGAGGGCGCCAGGGTGGTGGATGCCGCCGGCAAGATTGTCATCCCCGGCCTTATTGATCCCCACGTGCATGAGGAATGGATCTGCCTCATCGACGGGGTGTACGAGCTGTTCATGAACCAGGGCGTCACCACAGTGGTGAACGGAAACTGCGGCCACTCCATTGCCCCCGGACCCACCGGCAACGTAATTGAATACTACTATGGCAACGGCCTCATGAGCGAGCGGCAGCGGGAAGTTTATAAAAAGACATTCCCCGAATGGCCGGACTTTGACGGTTACGCCAAGGCTGTTACAGCAAAGGGCACCAACCTGAACCTGTGCACGCTCATGGGCCACGGCACGCTGCGCTGGACGGTGATGGGCGGGGCATTCGACCGCCTGCCCACGAAAGAGGAAGAATCAAATATCACCGCAATCTTGGAAAAGAACCTGGAGCAAGGGGCTTTCGGCATCTCCTTCGGCCTGGACTATGTGCCGGGACGCTATGCCAAGACAGAGGAGCTTGCTTCTTTTGCGAAAGTGGTGGCCAAACATAACGGCGTGGCTGCCGCCCACTTGCGCCATGCGCTGGGCGTGAAGGAAGCTACAGAGGAGTTTTTGGAAGTGGGCCGCCGTTCCAAAGCGAAGCTGCAGGTCAGCCACCTTCGGGCCAACTGCCCCGCCGCCTATGACGCGGCCCTTGCCTATGCGAATGAAGGCGGAAAGGTATTGATCGATACCATCCCCGCCACCACCGCTCACTGCCAGAGCAAGGACCGGGCGCTGCTGTTCATGATGTCCACCTGCGACGAGCTGTTCGACCAGGGCCTCACTGGCGTCAAAAAAGCCATCCGCACCCCGGAGGGCCGGGCACTTTTACGCAAAGACCCTTACTTTGTGGACCGGGATCAAGCCAAGAACACGCTTTGGATGACGGGCGATCCTAAAATGGATGGCCGCAGCGTGGCGGAATTGGCGGCTGAATGTGGTCAGGATCCCAAGGAATACCTGCTGGACCTGCTGGCCGGCGACAAGGATTTCATTCTCTGGTGCGGCGGGGCCGGACGCCGTGACTTTTCTATGGATTCTCATATAGAAAGCATCGTAAACAACCCTTATGTCTGCGCCGGTTCGGATGAGATCCTGGGAGATCCGGAGCTGCCCTACGACTGGTACGAGCTTTTGCGCCGCGGCGCCATGCCCAACTTTATACAGGGCAACCTCAAAAAAGGCATGAACCTTCCCGAAGTCATCCGCCGCAATACTTCCATGGTGGCGGACCACTTCGATATCAAGGACCGGGGCCGCCTGGCCGCCGGGCAGTTTGCCGACATTGCCGTGATCGATCTTGAGTCCTACCGCTTCCCCTCCGAGGAGGAGATCACGCCCCTGAAGCCCCTTACCATGGCCACCGGCGTTTCATACCTTCTGGTCAACGGCATACCCACCGTGGAAAACGCCCAAGTCCTTCGTACCTACCCCGGCCGCGTGCTGCGGCACGAGGGGTAGAGAGGGATGGAGGAAACGGTAAAAAAGCGGGGAGGGAGCTTTTTGAAAAAATCTCCCTCCCCGTACCCCTCTTTCAAAAACTTTTATTATATAAAAATATTAAATCCTCCTATTAGCACTGGCATGTAAACTCAAACGCAGCCGTAGGGGCGATTAGTAATCGCCCGCCAAGTAACATATCCAGACCGCAGCATGCGGGCGATTCATAATCGCCCCTACGGCGACATTGTCTATTGGCTTCTCGGACGAAGGTTATGATTGCTTGGCAAACCCATGAATCTTCGCTCAAAAACCGCAGCAGTCAATCCATGAGTATGAATATCTTTTTATTACATAGGAGGGCTAGCCATGAAGATCGTTTACATCGTCCCCGGCCTGATGCCGGATGCGGAATGCCGCCGCCGGGAAGCAATGCTCCGCACCTGGGCAGCGCCCGGTACCCAGGTGGACGTTGCCTGCGTGACGGAAGGCCCCAACTCCATCGAATCCCTATATGAGGAATTCCTTGCCGTGCCTGCCGCCGCCCGCCTGGCGGTGCAAAAAGAGCAGGAAGGCTATGATGCCGCCATCATCGGCTGCGCCGGCGACCCGGGCGTGGACGCCATAAGAGAGCTCACCTCCCGTATGCTGGTGATCGGCCCCGGCGCAGCCTCCTTTCTGGCCGCGGCCATGCTGGGCCACCGCTTCGGTGTGCTCACCCCGGAGGGGGATATGTGGCAGTCCAGCCTGGAGCTGGCTTTTAAAACCGGTGTCAAGGACAAGCTGGCGGCTGCCGTCTCCATCCGCACGCCGGTGCTGGAAATGATGGCGGACAAGCAGGTGACTATGTCGCGCATATTGCAGGCCTGCAAAACGGCCATTACCGAAAAGGCTGTGGATACCTTGGTGATCGGCTGCATGACCATTGCCTTCCTGGACGTGGCCAAGGAAATCGAGGCCGCCATAGGCATCCCTGTGGTGAACCCGGCCAATGTGAGCTTGAAATACGCCGAGGCCATGGTATCCTGCGGGCTTATGCATTCCAAAACCGCCTACCCCTTGCCCCCAAAGCTTCAAAGCGGCAAGGTGAAGGATTTTTCGCAATTGTTTGCATCGCGCTGATTAGGGAGGCGAAACTATGGATTTTGAGCAGGCAGTCTTTTCCCGCCGCAGCATCCGCGCCTTTACGGAGCAGGATGTAACCAAGGAACAGGTGTTAAAGCTGATCGCCTACGGCCACTGCGCCCCCTCCGGCGGGAACCTGAAGGAGTGGCGCTTTATTGTGGTACGCAGCGAGGAAGGGAAGCGTAAACTCACCGAAGCCACCTATTCCGGCAACAAAGAGACCAATGCTCCCCAGCAATGGCTCAAAATGGCGCCGGTGATCATTGCCGTCGCCGCAGATCACAGGCCCGTGATGAAGCGCTACGGCCGCAAGGGGCTTGACGAGCTTGTGTACCTTGACTGCGCCAGCGCGGTGGAAAACATACTGCTTGGCGCTGTTCACCTGGGGCTCTCCAGCTGCTTCATTTCCGGCTTTCGGGAGCATGAAATGGCGGAGGCATTGGGTTTGCCGGAATACATGCAGCCCATTGCCCTCCTGCCGGTTGGCTATGCGGCGGGGCCCGGCGTTTTGCGCCCCACCGTGCCCCCGGAGGAAGTCACCTATTATGAGACATATGAGGCAAAGCATGTATAAGGTACTTATCCAAAATGGGTTCATACTCGACGGCACCGGCAACCCCGGCTTTTATGGGGATATTGCGGTCAAGGCCGGCAAAATAGTGGCCATTGCTTCCCATATTCCGGGCGAGGCGGAGCTGGTGGTCGATGCAGCCGGGAAAACCGTATGTCCAGGCTTTATAGACCCCCATGTGCACGAGGAGTTTCCCGCCTTGCAGGGGGAAACCTTCGAGTGCTTCCTGCGCCAGGGGGTCACCACCACAATAAACGGCAACTGCGGCCATTCCCTGACGCCCTTTCCTTCCGATAAAATTTACGAGTACATGAAGCTGAACGGCCTCATTTCGGCGGAGGCAGAGGAGCGGTTCAACAGGGGAAATCCCGCCTGGCAGGGATTAAGCGGCTATGCCAACGTGATGAAAAAGCGGGGCGTGAACCTGAACATGGCCTTTTTGCTGGGCCACGGCACCATCCGCTGGTGCGTGATGGGCGGCTCCAAAGACCGCAAAACCACCCAAGAAGAAGAAAAGGCCATGCACGACGATATCCGCCGCGGCATGGAGGAAGGCGCCGTGGGCCTGTCCACCGGCCTTGCGTACATCCCTGGCCGGTACGCGGATACGCAGGAGCTGATTGATTGCGCAATGATCGTGAAGGAGTTTGACGGCGTGTACGCCTCCCACCTGCGGGTGCATTTGGGGCATGTGCCGGCCATCCGGGAAGCGATCGAGATCGGAAGGGCTTCCGGCGCAAGGGTGCAGGTGTCCCACTATCCGCCCGCCGAAGTGGAAGGATTCCGGGAAGCCCTGCGCGCAAGGGATGAAGGTGTGGAAATTGCTATTGACACCATCCCCAAAAGCAGCGGCCATTTAAAGCGCAAGGACCGGCTGATACAGTTCATCCTTTCCGCCTCCAATACTTTGTTCGGCAAGGGATTAACAGGCTTTTACGATGCGCTGAAAACAGAGGATGGCCGGCAGGAGATTTTGCGCAGTACCCGATTCCGGGATCAGTTGATCGTGGTAAACACGGGCGACCCTTTGACGGAAAACAAAAGCCTCAAGGAAATCGCGAAAACAAGGGGCATTTCCGCGGATGAATTGCTTTTGGAGTACCTGGAGCAAGGCCCCGGCAGCCTCACCTTCTGGCAGGGGGGCATGAACCGGGGCGATTTCCCAGGCGGCGCCTACCCGGAGGAAGTGGCCAAGTGCCCCATCGTCTCCGCCGGGTCCGACCGTATCTTCGGGGAACTTTTTGACCCCACCGCCTGGTACGAGCTTTTCCGCCGCGGCGCGTTCCCCATCTTCTTTGACAATATGAAAAAGAGCGGCGTGAGGGTGGAGGAGACTGTAAGAAGGGTCACCTCCCTGCCTGCGCAGCAGTTCCGCCTCACCGACAGGGGCATGATCGCCTGCGGCAAGGCTGCAGATATCACAATCCTGAATATGAATGATTACTCTTATCCCGGCGAAGCGGATGCGGATTATTTGAACCCCCGCCAGATGGCTTCCGGTGTGGATACGGTGCTGGTGAACGGGGAAGCGGCGTTGCTTAACGGCGTGATGCAGGACAGAAAGGCCGGGAAGCTTATCTCCATGTATGGGAGAACGTTGTAGAACAACATTATGGATGGCACCCGAAGGTTTCCAAAGGGCGACCGGAAAGCCCTTTGGTCGTGCCCGCAGGCACGAAACCATTTTTTAATCAATTTGTGAAAGGAATCTTGCAATATGGGTTGGCACAAAAACTACGACGGCTACAGGGCCTATCAATACATCGACAAAAGCGAATACAAGCAGTTTGATTTGGTGGAGGAAAGCGGCTGGTGCGAGCCGTACCTGGTTCCGCTAAGTGAGGAAGAGGAGGCCCGCTGCCTTCGCCTGATGGAGGAATCGGTGATCATCTCCCTCCACGAGCATCCCTGCCTTTTCCCCAAGGATATGACACTGTCCAACGACTACAAGCACGAGGGCCGGCAGCCCATGGCGTATGAGCCGCTGTCCCGCTCCTGCCTGGACGCGTTGTTCGACAACATGATGGACGGCACCTGTGTGATCACCTCCAAGGCCGGCTGGAAGTGGACAGACATCATCCACGATATCGGCATGCGTCTGTGCGACTTGAAGCACCAAAGCTTTGTGATACGCGGTGAAACCGTTAACGATATCCTCCGCGCCCACAAAGAGGGAAAGCTGGCCTGCGTACTGTGCCTGGAAGGACCGGGGCCTATTGAAAACGAGCTGGACCGCATCGATGTGCTCTACGGCCTGGGCATAAGGCAGATGGGTATCGCCTACAGCCAGGCCAGCCTGCTTGGCAGCGGCATCAAGGAGCGCCGGGACGGCGGCCTTACAGACCTTGGCCGCCAGGCGGTGAAGCGCATGAACGATGTGGGCATGGCCATCGACTGTTCCCACGCCGGGGACCTGACCACCCTGGAAACCATTGAGGAGAGCAAAAAGCCGGTGCTGCTGACCCATGTGGGGGCCAGGAGCCTGTGGGACAGCAACCGCTTAAAGGGCGACGATGCCTTGCGGCGCCTTGCGGACAAGGGCGGCGTGATCGGCATTGAGGCCGCGCCGCATACCACCATCACCTACGGCAACCGGACCCACTCCATAGAGTCCATTATGGAGCATTTTGAGTACGTGAAGGACACGGTGGGCATCGACGCCGTTTCCTTCGGCCCCGATACGCTCTTTGGCGATCATGTGGGATTGCACCATGCCTTCGCGGGCCTTCTTTCCATTAAGAGCGTGCAGGCAAAAACGGAATTTCCTCATGTGCCCTATGTGAAGGGCATGGAAAACCCCACGGAAGCATCCATCAATATCGTGCGCTGGCTGGTGAAAAAGAACTACTCCGACCAGGACATACAAAAGGTCATCGGCGGCAATACATTGCGGGCCCTGAAGGAAATCTGGGCCTGAGCATATAGAAGGAAAGTGAAATGCCATGGCGACGTATTTTGACGCGGCTGAACAAAAGATATTGTCTTCCATCAACCCTTCCAATATGGATGAAGTGCTGAAAAAGTTCGACACCATCGACCGCCTGTCTGGAAGCGCGGGGGAGCTGGAAGCCATACGGTTTATAACCGAAAAGCTTACATCCTACGGCATCCCCTTTGAGGAGCATGTTTTTTCTTCCTACCTTAGCAATCCCATTTCCGCAAGCCTTAATGTTCTTGGGGAAACTCCCGTTTCCATCCCCGCCAAGACAAGGGCCTTTTCGGGCAATTGCCCTGACGGCGTGGAGGGGGAACTGGTCTACGCGCCCGCCAAGGGCGGCATACAGTTTGACACTGCGGTGATCCCATGGACACGGGAACAGGTGGAAGGGAAGATCATCGTCAGCGAGGGCGGCGGCCCCCAGCACATGGACAGGGCCGCGGAACTGGGAGCTTTAGGCCTCATCCACGTTTGGCCGTCGGGTGAAGACGTGATCCATGAAATGACCGCTTCCCCCGTATGGGGCGTGCCCACGCCGGAAACAGCAAGGCTTATTCCCGCCATACCCGAAATATCGGTCAAAAAGGCCGACGGGGAAAAGCTTATTGCCTTGGCGAAGGATCAGCACATCCGGGTGAAGATGACCGCCGTGCTGGATGCCGGGGTGAAGACGCTGCACCTTCCCGTTGCGTCCATTCCCGGCAAATCGGAGGATTATGTGCTCCTGGCCGGGCATATCGATTCCTGGTACGTGGGCGTTACCGACAATGCCGTGGGCAACGCGCTGTGCCTGGAACTGGCCCGTGCTTTCAAGGAGCATCAGGGGGAACTGAACCATTCCATCAAGGTCGCCTGGTGGCCGGGCCATTCTAACGGCCGCTACGCCGGGTCAACCTGGTACTGCGACAACGCGTATGAAGACCTGCGCAAGCATTGCGTAGCCTATATCAACACCGACTCACCCGGCAGCAAATTCGGCGTGATCCCGCTCGTTCGAAGCACCCTGATCGAAAAGGACGGGTATTTCCAGCAGGCTGTCAGGGATGTGTCCGGTACCGAGCCCCAGTGGGATTTCCCCATCCGGGCGGGCGACAACTCCATGTGGGGGGCGTTTATCCCCTTCCATTTGATGCTGAGGGACAAGCCGGACAAGGACCACAGCCAGGCCCACGTGGGCGGTTCCGGCGGCGGCTGGTGGTGGCACTCCGAGGAGGATACCTATGACAAGGCGGATCTGGAATTACTCACACGGGACGCCAGGATCTTTGCTTCCTTTGCTTACCGCATCATGGCCCCGGAAATCCTGCCTGTGGATTTTGAAGCTTTGGCCATCCGCGTGGAAGGGATTTTGAAGGGCTATGCCGAAAAAGGGAATCCAGCATTTGACATGGGGAAAGCTCTTATAAAGGTGGAGGCGCTAAAGAATGTGGCAAAATGCGTCGCCGCCCATAAGCCATGCGATGCTGCAAAACTTAACCGACTGTACAAAAACGCCGGCGGGCGGCTGATGGCGCTCATGTACACCACCGTCAGCCCCTACGAGCAGGACGTGGCCTATGATTTGAAGCCGTTCCACGGGTTTTACCGGGTGTCGGGCCTTAATCCCGAAAATACACCGGCGGATATGCTGCTGTTTCATGAAACAGCCTTCCGCAGGCAGTATAACCGCTTCCTGACCGAGATGGACGAAGTCATCGGCCAGATGGAAGACTATCTGAAGTCAGAATAAAATAAAGCGCAGGGCAAAGGCGCCCTTATTAGGAAAGCAGTGAATTGCATATGAGCGAAGCGGCCTACAAGCGGATGGAGGGCAGGATCGACGAAATTTTCCCCGAACTGTGCACGTTAAGCCTAAACATCCACAGCCATCCTGAGCAATCCTTTCAGGAGCATTATGCCTGCGGCGAGCTGTCAGCGTTTTTGAAAAACCACGGGTTCGAAGTAACGGGCAATCTGGGCGGGCTTGAAACCGCCTTCCTGGCGGAAAAGAAAGGCCGCGGCCCGGGCCCTACTGTTGCGCTGACCGCCGAGTACGACGCGCTTCCCATCGGCCACGCCTGCGGCCATAACCTGATTGCAGCGGCTTCCATGGGCGCGGCGGCCGGCCTGATGAGCGTGATGGGGGAGATTTCGGGCGTTCTGAAAGTCATAGGCACACCAGCGGAGGAGGGCGGCGGCGGCAAGGTCATTCTTTGTGACAAAGGCGTCTTTAGGGATGTGGACTTTGCCATGCAGGTACATCCCCACAAAATGAACATGATCCAGTGCGGCAGCCTTGCTGTGAGAACGGTCAACGTGGAATTTTACGGGCGCATGGCCCATTCCTCCCGGCCGGAGGAGGGCGTGAACGCCTTAAGCTCCGTTCTTAATACCTTTTCGGCGATCGACGCCCAGCGGGCGCTGCTGCCGGGCAAGACCAACATCAGCGGTATCGTGGTAGAGGGCGGCAAGGCCAACAACGTGATCCCGGACTACGCTTCCGCCAGTTTTTGCGTACGCGCGTCTACGGTATACGACATGCAGGCAGCCCAAACGGCGGTCAGGCGCGCGGTGGAATCATCCGACTGCCTGTTTGGAACCACCAGCAAGATCACCTATGGAATCCTGTATTCTGAGCGCTACTTAAACGGACCCATGGATGAAGCGTACAAGGCCCACATGGAATCTTTCGGCGAACAGGTCACCTATCCGCCGGCCAATATGAAGCTGGCTTCCTCGGACGTTGGCAACGTGAGCCTGGAAGTGCCCATGATCCAGCCCTATCTGTATATCGGGGACGCTGACGTGCACACCAAGGAATTTGAGAAGGCCGCGGCAACGCCCTTTGCCCAGGAGCAGATGAAAAAAGCTGCCAAGGCTTTGGCCCGCACGGCATACGACCTGTTTGTGTCGGAGGAATTAAGGCAAAAGGCGATCGGGGATTTTGAAACGAAGGTACCAAGGTATACAAGGGCGGATCTGGGCTATGGGGAATGAGGTCAATGCATCGAAGGGGATTTGTATGAAGCTGAACATCGACAAAAACGATAAGACGCCCATCCACCGCCAGATCATCGACCAGGTCTGTTTCATGATCGACAGCGGGGTATTAAGGGGCGGCGACAAGCTGCCTACGGAAAGAGCGCTTAGCGAGCGGTACGGCGTATCCCGCGGGACGGTGAACACGGCCTACCTGGAACTGTCACGCATGGGCAAGATACTCACCATCCAGGGCAGCGGCACGTATGTCACCAAGGTCCACACCGATGTGGAGCAGGGCTATGTGCGCAGCCAGATCGATGTGCTGCTTCACGCGGCCGCGTCCGTGGGCATCTCCGATGACAAGGTTCTGGCTCTTTTGGACCAGGAGATCCGCCGCCGCAGGCGCGGCTTCACCCAGGTGCACGCGGCCTGGATCGGCTGCTGCGTGGAAGTGCTGCGCATGACGGAGCATACGCTGTTAGGCGTGCCGCTGGTGCATATAACAAGCTTTCATATCGATGAGGTGCTGAAGAATCCCAAGCTGCTGGATGACGACTTTGACCTGATCGTTACCACCGAGTACCCATATGACGCCCTTTTGCATGCCGTGCCCATGCAGGCGGACAAGATCGTGCGGGTAACGCTGAGCCTTGACGAGGAATCGGCCTTTGCCCTGTCCTCCATCGTCAAGGGGCGGCAGGCGCTGATGTACGGCGTGGAGCGGCTTTTTGTGGACACGGTGCGCCAGAAGCTGGACCTTTCCACGAATTTGGACAACTGCCTGTATTTTGCCAAGAACGCCCCCGGTATTTCAAAAGCGTTGGAAAGCAGTGAAGTCCTCATACTGCCGGAAAAAAGTTTGCTGTACGACCAGGAGGAGCTTTTGCAGGCCGCCAGGGAATTTGCGCTGAAGGGCAAGGAAGTGCTGTATATCTCCTACCATGTGGACCGTGGCAGCGTGATCCATTTTGAATCTGTGGTCAAGCAATGCTGGATTGAAAAATGCCGCACCGGCATAACCAATCAGGCCGAAACGCCGGAATACCACAAGGGAGAGACAAAGAAGCGCCAGGAGAACAGGTTTTAGGAAAAGGCGGTTGCAAGCATATGCTCACAACCGCCTTCTCTGTTATCCGTCAGGGTTCTCCCGGTGCAGTACTTATCGCACTTGGCGCTGGGAAATCAATTGTTATTTCTTCGCGTCCAGGAAAGCCTTCAGCTGGGCGTTCGCCTCGTCGACAACCTTCTGCATGCCGGCTTCGTCCAGCTTCGTGAGGAATTCGGGGATCTTCTCGGCGGGGTCGATGGCGCCGGCTTCAAGAGCGAAGCCATACTCAGCAGCTACGTTGGCGATAGCGGCCATCTCGGTGGAAACGGGCTCCTGGTTGAAGATGAAGCCAAGGATCGGGGTGCTTTCGGCGTTGCCGTAGTAGGCTTTGAAGGTATCCCAGAAGCCTACGCCTTCACCCTCCTGCGGGGGAAGCAGGGTGATGTTGCCCATGCCGTTGCGCCAGGGCTGATAGTCATCGCGCTTGTCAAGGAACCTGACCAGACCATCGGCGGTCTTCTCATAGTGGATGCCTTCGACGCCGTAGTTGAGCAGGGTCATGAGGTAAGGATCGGTATTGAGCAGGTTCAGGAACATCATGGAGCGCTCGGGGTTCTTGGAAGCGGTGGAGATGGCGAACATGGCACCCTGGGAAGCGGTGGTGTCCACGAACGCGGGGGTGGTGGGCACGAATTGCACCTGGATGTTGCGCTCGCCGGAAGCCTGCACTTCATAGCCCAAAGCGTAGGACTGAGTGCCGATCAGGTAACGGGCGGAGAGTTGGGCGGCGGTGCGGGCATCGTTGGCGGTGCCGGTGCTGGTCATCGCGGGATCGATGTAGCCGGCCAGGTAGTACTCGCGGGTCTTTTCAGCAAACTTCTTGAATTCGGGAGTAGCGAACTTGTTGTAGATCACGTTGCCGTTGGGGCTGTCGTTGCTGGGATGGGCGGGATCCAGGTAGAAGGACAGAACGTTCAGGGAAGCGCTGTCGCCGGTCACGACGATGGTATTGGTCACCATGCGCTCAAGCACCGCGGGCTCAATGCACAGGGGATAGAAATCGGCGCCTTCGCCTTCCTTGACCTTCTTCAGGATATCGCCGAAGCCGTAGTAGCCGGCGTTCTTGATATCATCCAGCGTGTAGCCGTACTTGGTCAGCAGGTCCACGTTGATGTCCCAGGTGTTCTGGGTGGCGAAATCCTTGTAGCCGGGCACGGCGTACACACCGACGCCGGAAGCGCCTTCAATGGTCGCACCCTGCTTCAATACTTCGGGCAGCGTCTTGAACAGGTCGGGAGCATACTTTTCGATCAGGTTGTTCTCCGGATCGTCCAGGCGTACCCAGTTGCCCTTCTTGGCATAGGCGGCGTAATCGTCCTGAGACCAGGAGCAGGTGAAGTACATGTCTACGTCGTCGCCGGCGTTCAATGACATGACCACGTTGCTGTCAAAATCGCCCCAGGTGCCCCAGATGGGCTGCAGGGTGACATTGAGCTTTTCCTTCAGGTATTCGTTGACCTTTTCCATAACAGCCGCGTCATCCTTCACGTTGCTGCCGTGGAACCAGATCTTCAGGGTGACGGGTTCGAGGGTCTGTGCAGTCTCGGCGCCGGCCAGGGATACGAGACCCATGACCATGACCAGGGTCAGGAGAAGAGAAACGAGTTTCTTCATGCGTGTTACCTCCTTCAAATATCGTAAGCGGCGAAATCTGCCGTTCTTACCGTTTTCGCACCGTGCCGCGCTTCGCTTGCCCGGTGTTCCGCCTCTTCAGGCTTTCGCACCGTGCGCACTCGCGCCCGGTGTTTCGCTCCATCGTGGCTTTGCCACTCCGTCGCTCCAGGTTCGGGGCTGGCCCCTCACCCTTGCCCTGCGCCTTCATCGGCTCCAGGCTCACTGCGTTCGCCCTCCAACGTCACCCTTTAACTGATCCAATCGTCAGCCCGGCCACCACATAGCGCTGGAAAAACGGATACGCGCACGCAATAGGCACAACGATCAGCACCACCAGTGCCATGCGGAGGGATTGCGATGGCAGCTGGGCGATTGCCTTGGACGCCTCGGCACCCATCATGTGACTGTTGGCGGCCAGGAAATCGGCGCTGCGCTGTATCTGCATCAACAGGTACTGCAGCGGTATGATCTCGGTATTGGTGCGGATGTACAATAGCGCCAGAAACCAGTCGTTCCAGTAGGCCAGGGCGTTTAGCAGCGCGACGGTGGCGATGCCGGGCTTGACGATGGGGATCACGATTTGAAGCAGCGTGCGGTATTCGCCGCTGCCGTCGATGGTGGCGGCTTCAATCAGTTCGGTAGGCACAGCAGTTTGAAAGAATGTGCGCATGATAATGATATTGAACGGGCTGAACAGCATCGGCACAATCAGCGCGGCATAGTTTTCGCTCAGCCCCAGCAGGTTTTTACAGACGAAATAGGTGGGGATCAGGCCGCCGCCGAAGATCATGGTAAAGAAGCTGATGAAGTTAAAGAACTTGCGCAGCTTATAATCCCTGCGGAAAAGCGGGTAAGCGTACAACACGCAGATCGCAACACTCACAACCGTACCGACCGAGGTGATCAGAAAACTGTTGAAGTAGGAACGCCACACCATATCGCCAAGTTTCAGCACATAGTTGTACGCTTGCGCCGAAAAGGACAGGGGCATAAAGGAATAGCCGATTTGGCGAATGCTCTCCTCCGAGGTGAAGGAGATGATGATGACGAATATAAAGGGAATAATGCATGCCAGCGAAAAAAGGCCCAGGATCAAATGGATGGATACTTCCGCCGGAAGGCTGATGGAATTCAGACGTGAAAACCGCTTTTTTGCCACATGATCCACTATGCTTGCCCCCCTTTCTCAGAACAGGCTGCTGTCCGCATCCAGCTTGCGCACGATTGCGTTGGCGCCAACGATGCAGATGAAGCCCACCACATTTTGGAGCAAGCCTGCCGCCGCACTCATGCTCACATTGCCTGTGCTCATAAAGGCACGGTATACATAGGTGTCAATGACCTGCGTCACAGGGAAAAGCGGTCCGGAATTCATGGGCACCTGATAGAACAGGCCGAAGTCGGCATTGAAGATGCGGCCCACATTCATAATGAGCAGCACGATGATGATGGTGCGTATGTTGGGCAGCGTGACATGGATCACCTGCTGCCACTTGGTGGCGCCGTCCACTGCAGCTGCCTCGTATTGCGTGGAGTCGATGCCTGTGATGGCCGCCAGATACAATACCGCCGCATAGCCTGTGTTCTTCCACACATTGGCAAGCGTCAATATAAACGGCCAGTATGCCGGTGTCTTGTACCAATCGGTCACCTCAGCCCCCATGGCGGTTTGTAGCCTGGGGATCATACCGTTGGTGGCATCCAGGAATGCCAGAACAAAGTAACTGGCCACTACCCAGCTCAAAAAGTAGGGAAAGAACATCAGCGTCTGGTATGTTTTGGCCATAAAGCGCCTTGACAGCTGGCTGAGCATGATCGCGAACGCTACCGAGATCACCATGCCCAGTATGATCCAGAACGCATTGTAGGCCAGCGTATTGCGGATCATGGTCCAGGTGTCCCTGGTCTTGAAAAGAAACTCGAAATTCTTCAGATCCACCCATTTGCTGTGGATGATGTTGTTAATCAATGTATTTGCCTTGGGATAAGCCTTGTAATCTATAAACGCCATTACGACGCCGAACATCGGAAGATACCGCAGCAGCAGCAGCCATATCGCGCCGGGGGCAACCATAGTGGTAAGCGCGAGCGTCTTTTTCCAACCGGAGTTTTTGACGTGAATCGCACGGGAAAGAGGTTGTGCCATTTGAGAGCCCGCACTTTTTGTTTTCAGCAAACGAAACCACCTCTTTCAATGACGCACAAAACTACTCATACGTTTTTAAAACCCTTTTAGTATTATGATTTAAAAAATGTGCTATATCTATGTTTGCAATTGCCTTTTGTTGTATGTAATTGGCATGTAAGCAAAAGGTCTTCATCAGGGCATAAACGCTGACATAAAAAAAGACTTGCCGGCTGCATGACGCAGCCGGCAAGCTCATATTCATGGATCCTGTATTCACCTATTAAAGTTTTTCAGGGATGGGTGCGGGAAGGCTCCGTAGCCCTGCCCCTGCCTGTGGCAGGAAAGGGCAGGGCAGAGGAGGCCGGCGAAACGGGTTCCGAAGCTGAGCGCCGCCTGTGGCGGATGAAGCGAAGCGGAGGAAACGAGCGAAACGAGAAGCGCGGGCTCCGAAACCCCGCCCCCGCCAGTGGCGGACATGGGAGGGGTGAAGGAGGCTGGTGAAAAGGAGCAGTGCAAGCGGCAGCGATGCAATGCGACTATTGAGCCAGATGGGCACAGCGAAGCGATGCGATGATTGAGCCGTCGGGGTTGTGAACGGGTTGCAGTAAGCAGCGAGACGATTGAGACGGCTGGGTGATTTTTTCAAAAAGCGCCCTTCCCGCTACTTTATGCCATACCTTACCCCGCGATCCCCGGCGGCGGGTCGCCCATGGGGAGCGTATCGGGGAAAATGGCGCTGGCGATGGTGTTTTCCTGCACCCGGGCTGGGTCCTTCAGCATGCGGAACTGTCTGGGTGACATGCCGTAGGTTTTCTTGAACAGATGATAAAAGTTACTTAAATTGTCAAAGCCGGACTCATGGCAGATGTCGATGATCTTGTCATCGGTATTGATGAGCATATGGGCGGACTGGCGCAGGCGGATGTCATTGATCAATTGGGACGGCGACAGTTTCAGATACTTCCGGCAGGAACGGCAAATGTGCTCCTGCGTTTTGTTGGAAAGGCGGTACATGGCCGGCAGGCCTTCCACGTAATTTTCCTTTTTGAACATTTCCAGGATCAGCCATTGAAGCCACAATGGAACGTTTGTATGGTTGTACGCCAGCGTCATGGGAAAGTGGCGGGTGATGATGTTCATGAGCGTGATGTGAAAAAGGGCGTCAGCCTTTTGCCCCAGCAGCTTCTTGTACAATATCAGCTGCTTGAGCTCATTTTGAACCGCCTCGAATTCCGTCATGGTAATTTGTATGGTGGGCGCCGTGGGGGCGTTTAACAGCCTGGCGGGCTCAAAGCCGTTGCCCAGGTATGCAAACAGGCTGCTGATCGTATCCCTGGGGATGCAGACATTGATGATCGCAAACCCCGGGGTAAGCGGCTCGTAATAGTGATAATCACTGGGGCGGATGAAGCTTAAGCAGGCGGTGCTCAGGTTATGCCTCGTGCCGTTGATATGGTGGATGCAGGCTCCGCTTCGAACCAGCGTCAATTCAAAGTAGTCATGCGTATGCTCCGTCAGGAGTTGTACAGGGTTGTCTATGATGCTGGCATAGTTCCTGTGAAAGCCAAAATCGCTCAGGGAATACTTGATCACATCTTTTCACCCTTTCACAAGATCAATATATAACAAAAAAAGAATCATTGCAAGACAAGAAACGGCTTTGACAAAATGATATTATACGAATCAAGAAACATACATGCACCAGAATATGCCGAAAGAAATTGTTGTTTTCGTGCAAAGCGAGAAAATATCCCGGTGCATTTTTCTTGCGTGAATTTATGAAAGCGGATTTATATGAACGCGGAGGGTCAAATATGAACAATTTTAAGGTAGCCCATCCCAGAAACGATTTGGCGCTGGAAATTAACTTTACAAAGGTATACCGCGACGCGGTGAAGCGTTATTCGCATCCGGCGCAGATCGAGCTGGCTTGTATCAAAGCCCAGTATCCGGGCGTAATGCATGCCATTGAGGATACTGACCTTTTGGCCGGCCGCATACAAATGGGGCTTGTGGGATTAGGGATTCAGCAGCAGACCGGCGGCTTCGGCTTTTATATGGATGAAAACGCCATGGTGAACGTGCTGGAACGCTCCGGCGGGAACGCCAGGTACCGGGAAGACGTGCATGACCTTTTGACCTATTGGAAAGCCCGCAACACCACGGCTGTGGTGGCCCGCTTTACGCCGGCCGATATCAGGCAGGCAGTTTTCAGCGACCATTGGAAGTTTCTGCCCCTGCCCGTTTCGCCCATCTACCGCATGGCCGGGTCGTATCCCGATTTTGACAAGCTGGTAAAGCTGGGCATACCGGGCCTTAGGAATGAAATTGCCGGCCACCGCGACCGCGCCGCACAAACGGGCGGCGACGTGGTTTTGTTTGATTGTATGCTGGGCGCGCTGGATGTTTTGCGGAATATGTGCCTTTGGTATGTGCCCCAGGCGAAGGAACTGGCAAAGAATGCTTCCAGCCCTGTGCGTAAAACACAAATGGAGCGGCTGGCTGCCGCCCTTGAAAACATCGCCGATCATGAACCCCAAAGCTTCATCGAGGGGCTTCAATTGGCCTGGCTGTACGGCATGATGGTGCCGCAGCTGGAGTTTGGCCGCATGGATATCTATATGGGCGACCTGTATGTAAAGGATATCGATTCCGGCGCGATAACGGAGCAGGAAGCCTTGGACCTGCTGGTCAGCTTCTACCGCCTGATCGACAGCCTGGATTGCGAAATGGACGGGCGCGTCATCATCGGCGGGTATGGACGGCGCAACGTGAAAAACGCCGACCGCTTCTGCCTGCTGGCCATTGAGGCTTCCCGGGTGTTCAAGGAAGTTCTGCCCCAGTTCACCCTTCGCTTTAACAAAGAAACGCCCAAGGCGGTAATGGATGCCGCCAAGCGGGAGCTGGAGGAGGGCCGCTCCTTCCCGCTCATGTACAACGACGATGTGCTGGTGCCCGGCGTGCAAAAGGCGTTCAAAGTCACCAGGGAACTGGCGGAGCGGTACGTGCCCCTGGGCTGCGGCGAGATTGAATTGGACCATTACAGCTTCGGCACGCCCAGCGGCTCGCTGAACGTGCTCAAAATACTGGAAACCACCATGCACGGCGGATTTGACCCTATGATGCAGTGGCAGAAGGCCCCGAAAAACAAGCCCATCACGGAGTGCGCGACCTTTGAGGAATTTTATGATGTCTACAAGGAAGCACTGGCCTATTACATTAATGCCCAGGCAAAATTTGAAAAGTACGAATATGAAATCACAGGCAAAATCCATCCGTTTATGATGTGTACGATGCTTTACGACGGTTGCCTGGAAAAAGCCAAGCCCATTTTCGCGGGCGGATGCGCCTATCTTGGCGGAACGCTGGAGATTTACGGCGGCATCAACACGGCCAACAGCCTGGCCTCTATTAAAAAGTTGGTGTATGATGAGAAAAAGCTCACCGCGGCGCAGATGCTGGAAGCCTTGGAAGACAACTTTGTAGGCCACGAGATGGAGCGGCGCGCGATGATGGATGTGCCCAAGTACGGCAACGACGACGAGTACGTGGACAGCATCACGGTGGAATTTTTCGATTTCCTGCATGCTTCGATCATTGCCCAGGCGGATAAGGTGGGGCTGGATAGTTATCTCGGCGTGACCATTAACAACCAGCAGAACACCACCTGCGGCCGCTGGGTCGGCGCGACGCCCGACGGGCGAAAATCCGGCACGCCCATGGCCAACGCCAACAATCCTTCCAGCGGCACGGACAAGAACGGCGTCACCTCCATGCTCAATTCCCTTTCAAAGCTTCGGCACGACAACCATGCCGGCATGGTGCAAAACGTGCGCTTCAGCCGGGAAACCGTTGAATCGGCCAGGGAAAAGGTGTGGGGCGTGCTGGATGGGTACTTTGAGCGCGGCGGCGCCCAGGCCATGATCACCGTGGTGGGGAAAGAAGATTTAAAGGGCGCCATGGAACGCCCGGAGGAGTATCAGGATCTGATCGTGCGTGTGGGCGGGTTCAGCGCCAGGTTCGTGACGCTGGAAAAAGACGTGCAGCAGGAATTGTATGACCGCGCCACATACTGAGCCGCAGGGCGTTCTGTTCGACATCCAGCGCCTCAGCCTGCAGGACGGGCCGGGGATACGCACAAGCCTGTTCTTCAAGGGCTGCCCCTTGCGCTGCGCCTGGTGCCATAATCCGGAGTCGTTTGCGATGGGCGTTCAGCTTCAGTACAGCGAAAGGCTGTGCGTGGGCTGCCTGGCATGCGCGGCGGTGTGCAAACAGGGTGTGCATACGTTTCAGGAAAAAGACGGCGCGCTTGTGCACCTTGTGGACCATGAATTGTGCAATGGCTGCGGCGATTGCCTGAAGGTTTGCTGCTATGATGCTTTGAAGCTGCTGGGAACCCGCTATACCGTAAAGGAGCTTTATAAGCTGATCGAGGGTGACAAGCCTTACTTCAACCGGCCGGACGCTTTTCATCACACGGGCGGCATCACATTAACCGGCGGGGAGCCCATGATGCAGTTCCCTTTTGTGAAGGCATTCCTACAGGAGAAAGGCAATCTGCACGTTTGCATGGAAACATGCGGCTATGCCCCCACGGAGCATTACGGCGAGATCCTTCCCCTTGTGGATCTGTTCCTCTTTGATTACAAATCATCCGATCCCGTGCTCCACAAGGAGCTTTGCGGGCAGGACAACCTTCTCATTCTTCAAAACCTGGAGTTTCTCTATGCGCATGGGGCGAAGATCATTTTGCGGCTTCCGCTGATCCCCGGCGTGAATGATGATGACGATCACTTGAAAGCGGCGGCGGAGCTTATAAAAACGCATCCCAACATCGATCATGGGGAGATCATGGCTTACCACCGGCTGGGCGTTGGCAAGACCGAAATGTTTGGCATGAAGGGCATGAAGGTGAACCTTCCCAATGCCACACAGCAGCAAAAGGATGGCTGGCTGATTTTGTTCAGGGAACTGGGCGCAAATAACGTGATCCTTGGATAAAGCGGTATTTTATGCGCGGAGCGCATGAAAATAATAAAGGAGGATTCCAATATGAAGTCTACTAAAAAGGCTCTGGCAGTGCTCCTGGCTTTGGTGCTTGTGCTGGCTATGGGCACGGCGGCTCTGGCGGATGGGAAAAACATTCTTGTTTCCCGCTGGGCGGGCCCCCACGCCGATTTCCAGAAGCAGCTGGTGAAGGATTACACAGCCGACCAGGTAACCATTGACGATGTGGACTACGGCAACATGAAGCAAAAGCAGATCCTGTCCTTCCAGTCCGCCCAGGGCGACAGCACCTATGACGCGGTTTGGGTAGACTGCAAGTGGATGAACGAGTACATCACAAACGGATATCTGCAGCCCATTGACGATTTCGTAAAGGAAGCCGGGCTGGACCTGAGCATTTACGCCCAGGGTATGCTGGACGGCTGCTACGGCCCGGATGGCAAGCTGTATGGCCTGCCCACCTATGCGCAGACGCTGATTTTGACCTATGACAGCGCCGCCCTGGAACGTGCAGGCTTGGCCGTTCCCACCACCGCCGAGGAATTGGTGGCCGTGGCCAAGTGGTTCAAGGAAAACGAAGGCACCGGCATCGCGCTGCCCGCCAAACAGGGCACCGCTTCCACCCAGGTGTACGCCCAGCTTCTGTTCTCCTCCGGCGGGGATTTCTTTGACGAGAACGGAAACCTGGCCTTAGGCAGCGAGGCCGGCATCTATGCCGCCAAGATGTATGACGAACTGTGCAAGTACGGTGTGGACGGCGTTCTGGCCTGGCACCATGACGAAACCTGCGAAGCCGTGCGCACCGGCGTGGCCCCCATCGGCATCACCATCAGCGGCCTCTTAAACCAAAACGCCAATCCCGAGCTTTCCACCATCGTGGATACGGTGAAGTACGCGCCGCTGTCCGGCAGCAAGGGCGCCTCCGGCAACAACGCCTTCTGGGTATGGGGTGTGGCCAAAAACAGCCCGGACCCCAAGGAAGCCTTCAACTTCATCTCCTGGCTGACCAGCCCGGAAATCGAAAAGAAGCAGACCATGGAGAACCAGCAGATCAGCGCCATCACCTCATTGTCCAGCGATGCCGAAGTGCTGGCGAAGACGCCCTTCCTGCCCGTGGTAATGGATGTGCTGGCCAACGGCAAAATGTACCCCGTGACCGATAACATCCAGACCATGTCCGACGCGCTGATCCTGGGCCTTTCCGAGATCGCATCCACCGACGCGGACCCCGCCGATGTCATGAACCGCATCGTAAATGATATGAAGGATGTAGACTTCGGCATGAAAAAGTAAAGCGTGAACAGTAAAGCCGCCGGATGGACCCTTGCGGTCTGCCCGGCGGTCCGTTGTTACATTGTTAATGGAGGAAATCGGTATGCGGAAAAAGCCAAGAATTTTTTATTGGTCGCTGGAGCGGGGCGATCTTCTGCCCCTGCTTTTGCTTTTGCCCGCGCTTGCGCTGGTGGTATTCGTGATGGTCATACCGCTTATCTACGGCCTGTTTATCAGTTTCTTCCATTACAATATGGGGGCCATCGATTACAAAAATGACTTTGTTGGTTTTGCGAACTTCACCAGGTTGTTTTCCGATACCGTGGCGTTAAAAAGCGTGTGGAACACCGTCAGGTTTTCCATCGGCGCCATCGCGGGGGATATGGCCTTTGGCACGCTGGCGGCAGTGATCATCTTCCAGCTTACAAGAAGGGAAGCCGCCATCGTCCGCCCCATCGTGACCATGCCGCTGCTTATATCCCCCATCATCATCAGCCTCATGTGGCGCTATATCTATGACCCCCAGGGGATATTATACTGGGTACTGAAGCGCTTTGGCCTGGGGATCGCCGCCTTTCCCGGCGTTACCGGCGAAAGCACGGCGCTATTGTCCGTGATCATCGCCCACTGGTGGCAGGTGGTGCCTTTCTACATCATCGTGCTGACGGCCGGCCTTGTATCCATCCCTCAGGAACTTTATGAAGCGGCTTATGTGGACGGGGCCGGGGGGATACGGGCGTTCAAGGAGATCACTTTTCCGCTTTTACGCAAGGTGTATATGGTGGTTTTGTTTATCAGCGGAGTGGATACCGTGAAGATATTCGACCTGATCTACGGGCTTACGGGGGGCGGGCCCAACAACTCCAGCATTTCCATCAGCATTTATGCTTTCAACCAGGCGTTTTCCAATGTGGACATGGGCTATGCCATGGCACTGTCGCTGCTGGCCATGGCGGTGGCGTTTATCATGTTCGGTATGCCTTTTTGCTCCTTCAGCAACAAGCGCGTGAACAGGTGAGGAGGTGACATGCAATGAATGTGAAAACAAAGTGGTGGGGCCGCATCCTTGAGCGTCTGCTGGCGCTTACCTTCCTTCTGATCGCGATTATTCCTGTATACATCGTTGTGTCAAACGCCTTCCGCCGCACGCTGGACATCAAGCGCATGCCGCCGAAACTAATTTTTGCACCGATCCTTACGCACTTTGAGCGCGTGCTGTCGGTGGACAATTTCGCCCAATATTTTTTAAACTCTTTGATTATTGCGGGCTGCACCACATTCCTTGTGATCATGATGGGCACGCTGGCCGCCTATGGCTTGCGCCTGTTCAAAAGCAGGATCGGCATACGCTTAAGCAACATCATGATGCTGGGGAAGCTGGTGCCTTCCATCACCATCATGATCCCTTTGTACATCATGCTCAACCGCATGCAGTGGACAGGGCATTTCGTATCGCCTATTCTGGCCCATGCGGCCATATCGGTACCCTTTGTGACCTGGCTCATGCGTGGGTTCATTGAGGATATTCCCGCCGAAATGTTCGAGTCGGCCACGGAGCTTGGCTGCTCCAGAATGAAGACTTTCTTTTTGATTATACTGCCGATGCTTGCGCCGGCCGTGGCCTCCGCGGTGATCCTCTCCATGCAAAGCTCCTGGAACGAGCTGCTGTTTTCCCTGACGCTGACGAATATCAAAACCTATCCCCTGACAGTGGCGGTCGCCAGGTTCACCGGCGCCATGTCAGTGGACTGGGGCAAATGCTCCGCCGCAGCCACCATCACGCTGACGCCTATCGTGATATTGGGTTTCTTTATGCAAAGGTACCTGGTGACTGGCATGACGGCAGGAGCTGTGAAGGGGTAGTTTTAAAAAATAGCCAAGTACTCCGGCAACTAAAGAAGAAACGGAATTCACAAGCCCCGGCAGAGAGATCAACAAACAAACAACACCGTAGGGCGCGACGACCCGGCGCGCCGTGTGATGACGTGATTCAATGTCCGAAAAATCCAGCCTGCGGCGCGCCGGGTCGACGCGCCCTACGGCTTTCAGGCAAGGTTGAATGGATTTACCAAGCAGTCACATCCCTGCCAGGATACAACAGGCTAACGTAACCTGTATATAAAATGCACATGGCAAATCGGAGGCATAAATGAGCGACCTGAACATCGGCATGATCTTTGGCGCGCAATATTTCCGCCCACCGTTTCCTTATAGAGAATGCTGGCGGCGGGATATGGCAAACATGAAGGACCTCGGATTCAACACGGTCAAACTCTGGGCCGTGTGGAACTGGATCGAGCGGGAGCCCGGCGTATTTACTTTTGACGATCTGGATGAGCTGTTAGACCTGGCCCTGGAATTTGGCCTGAAGGTGGTCATCAACACCATTCCCGAAGGTGCTCCGTACTGGACACGGGAAGGGAATGAGGACGCCTATTATCAAACGGCCGGCGGAGAAAAGGTAACCTACGGCGGGCCGGCCAACCTGCCCACTGCCGGCTGGCCGGGGCTTTGCATGGATAAAAAAGAAGCGGCGTCCCTTGTGGAGCGCTTTATCGAAACGCTGGCGGCCCATGTGAAGGATCATCCCGCCATGTTTGCCATTGACGTATGGAATGAGCCGCACCTGGAGCCCATGTTCGATTACCGGTCGGATATGCTGTGCTATTGTGAGCATTCCAGGGAGCAATTCCGCTTATGGCTTAAGGAGAAATATAGAACCCTTCAAGAACTTAACCGGGTCTGGTTCCGCACCTATACTTCCTGGGAACAAATCGATCCGCCGCCCCGCATAGGCACATGGACGGATATGATGGACTGGCGCATGTTCTGGCTAAACAACATGCGGCGCTGGATGAAGCTTAGGGCGGCGGCTGCAAAGCGAGGCGCGCCGAATTTGCTTGTACAGTCCCATGTGGCCTATTCCGGCTATGTGGGCACCCACGGGACCGGCGGGCTGGCCAACGAACTGGGGGATGAGTTCCTTTTAAGCCGGGAGGTGGATGTTTTCGGCCTGACCTGCTTCCCCAAATGGCTGATGCGTGAAAATCCATTCCTGCACCATATGCTGAATCACGAGATCGTGGCATCGGCTTCCGGCGATAAACCCTTTTATCAGGTGGAGCTGCAGGGCGGCGGCGGCAAGGCCGGGCTCCTGGGCGGCGAGGTGCCGACGGCGCGGGACATCAGGCTTTGGAACTATAGCACCGTGGCTTCAGGCGGGAAAGGCGTTACCTTCTGGCAGTACGCGCCGGAGCCCGCCGGAGTGGAATCTCCCGGTTTTGGCCTCGCCGGGTTCCGCGGTGAAAATACGGAGCGCTCGCTGGAAGCATCCCGGTGCGCCAAAGAGCTGAACCACCCCCTGCTGGCATGTTCCCGGAGGGTGAGCGCGGAGAATGCCATATACCTTTCGCGCACCAATTCTGTCTGGTTTTACGGCGCCGAGCGGCGGGAGGAGCTCTACGCCCAGGCAATACTGGGTATCTATCAGGCTGCCTTCTTAAGCTGCATTCCTATTACCTTCGTTCATCAGGATGAAGTGGAAGGAATCTGGGAAAGCGGCATCCGTACGCTCTTTTTGCCTGTGCCCATGGTGCTTTCCAAGGCGGAAACGGACGCGCTGGAGAAGTTTGTGAAATCCGGCGGCACGCTGGTTTCGGAGGCGTTCCCTGGCCTGTACGATGCAACGGGCCTGCTGGACCAGGAGAGCACTGCACTGATGCAATTGTTTGGCCTTGACCATGTGGAAGTGCAGGGGCTTGGCCCGGAAGACAGCGCTGTGGCCATCAATGACAGCATTGAACTATTCCGCGGCACGCTATACCGTCAGGTGGTCCGGCCCATGGTTGGCACAGAAGTGAAGGCCGCCTTCGCGGATGGCGTGCCAGCCATGACGGAATACCGCATGGGGCAGGGGAAAGCGGTATGGCTGGGGACTTTTGCCGGCATCGATTATGCAAAAACACAATGTGCGATAAATGAAGCGTTCTTCGCCAGCCTCATGCGCAAAAACGGCTATCCGCAGTTCAGCAGAATCACAGCTTCGCATGCCTCCGACGGTCTGCCATGCCTTGCGCCCTTAGTCCGGCTGCTGGAGACGAAAGAAGCTTACATCGTAGTGACCATCAATTATATGAACAGGCCGGCGAATATCCATATCGGTCTTGCGTCTCCCTGGGAAGGGAAGGACAGCATTGATTTTGAATTGGGTCCGTCGGAGTGTGCCTGGAGGGCATTTAAAAAGCCATGAACAGAACTGGTTGGATAACAACTGCAAACAGGGAGTAGTAGAAACTGAATTTCGATATATTCATCTGCTTTCGCAAAGGCTACTACTAATGACAACTACAGAACTTTCGGAATGAGGTTGTTTGTGAAGCGTTATACTGTTGCATCCTGGCGTGGGCGTGACTTCTTGGCAAATCCATTCATCTTTGCCTGAAAGCTGTAGGGGCGATCTGTGATCGCCCGCCAAGTGACACATCCTGACCGCAACATGCGGGCGATCACAGATCGCCCCTACAGCATCGTTTGTTTGTTGATTTCTCTGCCAGAACTTGTAAATTCCGTAATTTCTTTAGTTGCCAGTCTACTACTATCAAAAAAGCAATGCGTTATCCAGCCTTTCTGCCGGTTACGATAAAGTTGAACCCTCCGTGCCATTCATAGCTTTTATCTGTATCAAAATGCTCTTTCAGGTATTCAAGTTTTACTGAAAGCAATTGCGTCAACCTATCAAAGTCGCCGCGCGAGAATCCATGCTTTAAGTAAATAACCTCCTTGCCCGTATACCTTGATGCAAGCCAGCTTATTTCCTCTTCCGTTTCGCTGATGGCAAGCTGCCTTCTGTATTCCAGCGGATAGGCGGCATCGCTGTAGCAGATGAGATGGCCAAACGGATACATGCGGATCTCCGTCAGATCGCAGAATTCTAAAAGCTTCGGGTAGCGGAAAGCGTCCCACTTATCAGACTGTTTAAAGTCAGACGCATTTCTCGCAAAACTGCCGAAGATGATGTTTTCCAACGATGCCAGCCTTTGAAGCTCCTCCGCGCCATCAAACGGGTATCCGCCCTGCCAGCTTACATATGGTATGGCGTTTGTGGCAATCACGCAGGATACAACGCCGCCAGGCTTACAGACACGTATAAGCTCCTTAAGGCCGGCGGCGGGGTCGGAAAGTACGCCGATATAGGTGTAGTTCGTCACCGCGTCAAAGGTATCGTCCACATAATGCAGGCTGAAGCCGTCGGCGGTTTCCAGCGTCATCCTGCGGTCAAGGTCCAGTTCTTTCGCCTTTTTGCGCCCGAATTCAATGGATCCTTCATTGATATCAAAACCCGTGATATGCCCGGAAAGAAGTCCTTGGGCCAGATAGCGCGTGAACACGCCGGAACCGCAGCCGCCGTCCAGCACGCTGCATTCTGGCGTAATGCCAAGCCATTCAAAGAATACGGGCCGCATTTCCTCGCGAAAGCGGTGTGAGCGTGTCTCAAAGCTGTCGGGCCGTTGAGCCGCTTTCCAGATTTCGTTGCTGCTTGTATCAATCATGACAATAGCCCTCCCTATTTTTTGACTGCGCGCCAGATCTGCTTGCTTTCCCTGAGGCCGATGCGCCCGTCGATATAACTCTCCTTAAGTAATTTCTCAAAGGCAGCCCTGTTTTCGGGCAGCGTATAATCGGGCGCAAGATGAAAAGAGGAAATGTATTCCGCAAAATCCGCTTCGTTCCGGAAATAGATGACCGCGCTTTGAAATACCCGCATGGAGATGTCTTCATAATCTCCCGTTGCTTTGATGCGGTCCGTTATTTCCCCTTCGTGTATGGGGTACATGTGGATGCCTGTTATGATCCCGCCCTGTTTTAAAAGCCTGCTTTGCTCCACGATGGAGCCCGGCCCACGGCGGCTGTAGATCACATCGAATAAGCCATCTTCAAAGGGCAGCAGCTCTCCGTGAACGGTTGGGATGAAGGATGCATTTTTTATGCCCGATTCCTCTTTCAATTGGTTCGCGATTTTGATCATTTCATGTGCGAAATCGTAACCAACAATCTCCTTTGCGAAGCCTGCCATCCTGAGCGTAAACGCGCCGTGCCCGCAGCCGGCGTCAAGCACAGTCCTATCCTTAATCAACTGAATCAATTCACGCTCAAATACATCCTCGGCCGACTCTCCGCAAACCTCATAGGGCACATTGACCTTGTATCCTCCGTTGCGCTTAGCTATGTAGTTATACCACTCGATGGCGTTCATGGCCGGCCTCCCTTCCTTTTCTTCAAAGTAGCGCAGTTTCAAGAAAAGTGCAAACAGGAATATTGCTTAAGAAATGCAGGCGGCACCAAAAAGGGGAAGATAGCCCTCAAAACAGAGGTGGTCCTTACAATATCTTGACAGCCTGGCATTTTCAGGCTATGATATATATACAATTGATGCAGCAAGCTGCAATAGTGTATTTGAGTTAATCACAATTGATAGTGTGTATTTGGAACGGAGGTTGCCGGAGGCATCTTCCTTTTTTTGCCATGAAACAACCTCGTGTCGTGTTGAACTGATCCATATCCCATGTATTCCTCAGGGACTGTTCCTTTCTTGTTTTGAGCATCGTCATTTTTTGGTATATAAGGAGTGGAAGTTTCCGCTTCATCACAGCGAGGCATATAGTGATTTCCTTGCTAAAGACGCGGTGCAGAAAGGACGCCATATGAAAAGAATCATTTCGCTGGTATTTGTGATAGGGCTGCTGCTTGCACCAGGCCAAAGCTTGGCCGCACCCAAAAAGGGCATAACAACAAAGAATCTTGTTTCCAGGTTTGAAAGCACGCTGAAGTTTCTGGGCACCTCTGTCCCTATAGAAAGCAATAAACTCAGCCTGGAATATGCAAAACGGGAGGATGGAAGAAAGGAATTTACCTCTTCTGCCAGTACGGAGTGGAAAATGGAGGGCATTACATTCCCGTCGTCCGGCATCATAGAGGATGTTATCTTTTGGTATACATCCTCTTCAGACTATGCCAGGTATGAGCATAGCGCATTCCTGTCGTCCGTTTCCTCAAAAAGCCCTGTCTCCAAAAGATTGGACGAGGCATATAAGCTGATTTGGGATATATCGTTTAATGCGCCGCCCAATCAGGATGGCGTAACGAAACTGGAAACGAACAATTACGTGTTTTCAATATGGACGCAGAACGATATTACGTATTACAGGCTGAATCACTTCCAAAGCGAACCGGGCGATGCATGGAGAAAAGGAAAAGGATTTCTACAGCCAAGTGAGGCTCCGAAGCCGGAAGAAACCACTTCGGGGGACACAGCCCTTTATTCCCTTTTTCCCGGCCGTTAACAGAATCATTGCTGCCGGGCCATGCCTCATCCTGTACTGATGGAATTGGGGATTATAACCTGATGACAAGAACGGCAGACGTGCACGGCGCGGCGCGCAACTGGGAGCCCTACATTTTAACCGGCTCTTCGAAGGATTTCATTCCCCGCAAGTACGCCTACGGCGCAGTAAAGATCACGGATTATGCCACTCTCACCAAAGACATCATCGAGGCCCCCGAACGGCCTATGAACAGCCGCTCCGGCCGCATCCACCTTTTCCCGCCGTGCCGGGCTGGACACATGCATCCTTTAGGGATTTCCTGGCCAGGGGCGGATTTATTGTCAACGCCTCCAGGGATGAAAAAGGCGTTCAGGCTGTGACCGTAAAGGCGTCAAGGAGCATCCCCTGCAAGCTGATGAACCCCTGGGCAGGCCATGAGGTGCGTGTAGTCAATACGCTTACCGGCGCCGCCGTCCCCCACCGTATGGACAGAAGCAACGGCGAATGCATCGCATTCGAAGCGGAAAAGGGAGCCGCCTATTCCATAGACCGCGCATAATAAAAGAAAAAGAGCCATGCCGCAGGACCGTTTGTGAACTGCGGCATGGCTTTTTTGCATTGATTTGTATGAGCTAAATAACAGGAGCCGGCCCAGTGGAATCACGCACTGCCAGCTTGGGCAGCACGGTTTCACAGTGCAGTGGCAAACCCTGCAAAAGTGCGTTCATCATGCCGCAGGCTACCTGTCCAATGCGGTAAAAATCCTGGGATACGGTGGTCAGCGCCGGCGAAACAGCGCTGGACAAAGGTGAATCGTCATATCCCACCACTGACAGATCCCGTGGCACACGTTTGCCTTTTAGCTTCAGCTGCCTTATGAGCCCGATGGCGGTGGTATCGCAGGCGCAGAAGACCGCCGTCACACCCTTTTGAATAAACAGCTCCGCAGCCTCTTCGGCCCCCGCCTCCGTAAAATCCCCCCACAGCTCCAAGGTGGGGTCCGGGGTGATCCCGGCATTTATAAGGGCCAGGCGGTAGCCGTCCAACCGTTCATAGCATACCTGGGCATACTTGTGTCCGTTGAAGATGGCGATGCGCCGGTGCCCAAGGGAGAGCAAATGCTCCACCGCCATTTGCGCGCCGCGCAGGGAATCATAGCACACGGTGCCGATCGCCGGGTTTGGCGCCACCTTCAGATCCCACAGCACAGCGGGGATTTGTATGTTTTGCAGCTGTGTCATATACGGATCGTCGGTGCGAAGGCCGCTGATCAGGATGCCGTCCAGCTGGTAAGGGGCAATCAGCGCCTCCAGGCTTAATTCAATTTGGACCGGGGTTTTAATGCTGGGCAGCAGAATGATTTCCATGCCGTGGCGCAGCGCTTCATCCCGAAAGCCGGCCATTACCTGATAATCGCCGGAAAAATCGGTGCGCTCGCTCCCCGGCACCCGGCCCGGCATGCCGATGCGGCGTACAGCAGTACTTAACTGCGCCGCCGCGGGCTTATCCACCCTGTACCCGATTTCCTCAGCATAGCGCTGCACGGCTTCCCTGGTGCTTTTGTTCACCTGCGGGTACCCGTTCAGCGCTTTGGAAACCGTTGCTTTGGAAAGCCCCAGCTGATCACATATCATTTGAATATTGGGCGTATTTTTCATCGGCATAAAAATCCCCCTGACGGAGGTAGTATACAACAAATGACTCATCGTTGCAACCGAAAAGTTTCAGAAAGTTTCAACGAAACTGGGGCCTAAATCTGTTGACAGTTTCCAGAAACGGTGTTATGATGCAGTTAACAAAAAGGTGCGCGTACGACCTGCATAGACAACTGAAAGGAGCTTCAGCATGAAGAAAACACTCCGGTTTGTTTCCCTACTCCTTTTGTGCACGATGCTGATGGGACTATTGGCCGTGCCGGCGATGGCGGAGGCTATCCAGATCACCATTCCCCATTACAAGACCGGCGAAAACGTAGGCGCGAAGTTTTTCCTGCCCCAGGTGGAGCGCTTCAACAAACAGTACGAGGGCAAATACAGCGTGGTCATCGAGGAGCTGACCCAGGACCTGTATGTGGAAAAGATCAAACAGCTGGGCCTGCAGGGCAAGCTTCCGCCGGTGATCGAGGGCGGCGATACGGAATGGATCCGCAACGTGGTGATCCCCAATAACATGTTCTATGACCTGTCCGGCATCCTGAAGGAGCATCCGGAGATTGACGCCATCACCACGGAATGGAACAGGGCCTACAACACAACAGCAGACGGCAAGATCGTGACGCTGAACTTCAATGTGGTGCGCCCCATGACGCTATACTACAACGCGGCGCTGCTGCCCCTTACAAAGACGCCGGGCGAATATACAAATTGGGATGAACTGCTCAAAGAGCTGGGTGACAACAAGATCGCATTCATGACCGGCGAAAATGGCTGGACTACCATGCTCACCTTCAGTTCCCTGATCGCGGCGGAGGAAGGCGGCGTGCAGCTTTTAACCGATCATCAGGTGGAAAAGCTGACTGACTTTAATCACCCGGCGCTTCTTGCGGCCACTGAAAAGCTGCAGGCCATGCTGCAAAAGTACGCCTCCTCCAACACCGTAGGCGCCGTATATGCAGATGCAGCCAACGCCTTCATGTCAAACAATGCGGCCATCATTGCCAACGGTTCCTGGATGGTGGGCGACTTTGCCGCGGATGCCAAGGATAAATGGTCCAACGGCTTTGACGGCTCCACCGTTCACGGCGCCGTATTCCCCGGTAACATCGCCGTATCCGGTACCTCCGGCAGCTTCGGCTGGTGGATTCACGCCACGGCTACCGATGCGGAAAAGGAATGCGCCAGCGCCTTTATCGCCTTCATCCTCTCTCCCGCTGAATTGGAATCCTACATGCTGGCCGAAGGCGGCACAGCGCCCCTGCTTGCCCCCAGCAAGGAGTTTCTGGAAAAGCGCGCCGCGGAAAATCCGCTGCTGGATGAATATGTGGGCGCAGTCCATGCAGATACCATCCTGATCCCGGCGTTTGCCGACTGCATACCCACCTCTGTGGCCAATACGGGATTCGGCTCGCTGCTTCCCAAGTTGATCGACGGGTCGCTGACCCCCGCGCAGTTCCTTACGCAGCTGGGTGTGATGGCCAAGGAAGCCATGGACGAGTAAGTTCATTAAAGTTCGCGGGCAGGCCGTTTCCTAAGGGACGGCCTGCCCTAAATTGTTAGCTAAAATGTATAACCGAATTTTTAGACCACCCAAAAACAAGGTACGAGTGGATATATCAAGGCTTCCCCTCAAAGGGGAAGGCTCAAAATTCATGCCTCGCACAAATCTTCATCCCTTGGGGAGATGGTTGCATCATGAGTATCTATTCCAAACTTTTGCTTTAGTTCATTCGCTTATTGGATAAGTTGCACACCCACTTTTTCGAATCCGGGAGGGATGTCCATGGCCAACCGGCATAGGCTCTCCAGGCTGGAGCGGAGGGCGCTGCCCAGCATCTATCTGTTTTTGCTGCCTACGCTTGTCATTTTTCTGGTCTTTTATCTGACGCCTATCCTGACCGTGATTTTTACGGCGTTTGAAAATTGGGACGGATTCAACAAGCCCACGTACGTCGGGTTTCAAAACTTCACGCGCCTGTTTGGCCGGGAAAGTTTCCGCTTTGCCCTTCGCAACCTGTCGTTGTGGGGCATCATTTCCATGACCATACACGTGCTGATCGGTATGGCCGTGGCATTTTTGATGTTTGACCGGTTCCGCGGCTGGAAATTCGTGCGGGCTGTTTACATGATCCCCAATGTGATCTCTGCTGCCGCATGGGCCATGATCTACCGGTTCGTATTCAACAATGACTACGGCCTTTTAAACAATCTGATCAGGATTGTGAACCCCGCCTTTTCCGTCAACTGGTTTTTTGAGTCGCCGGCTGCCTTTGCTGCGGTCACGTATACCTGGCTGTTTTATGCGGTGATTGTCTCCCTGCTGGTACTGGCGGATTTGATGGCCATCCCCCAGGAGTTGTATGAGGCTGCCTATATCGACGGGGCAGGCGGATGGCAGGTGACGAGGTTTATAAAGCTGCCCCTGTGCCGCAACTCTATCGGCACGGCCATCATCTGCTCGGGCACAGCCCGCATCAGCATGTATGAGGCGATTTCCCTGACCACCAGGGGCGGCCCCGGCAACGACACCATGAACCTGCCCATCCTGCTTGTCAACAGCATTACGGACATGCGTTACGGCATGGCCAACGCCGTTGCGCTAATTATGTTCATTATCGGCATACTGCTTCTGCTTCTGGTCAAGCGTACCTTCCGCCTGAACGACGCCGTATATTGAGAGGAGAAGTGCGCTTTGATCAGAACAAAAAACCTGGGCTATTATTTATACCGCATCTTCGGGTATGCGTTTTTGCTGTTTATTGTCGTTGTATCGGTGTTTCCCATCCTTTGGGTGATCATGTCCTCTTTCAAAAGCAACGGCGCAATCCTCACATCCCCCTTTTCACTGCCGGACATGTTCAGCTTTGAGGCCTACGGGTCAGTTTTACGCCAGTACAATTTATTGCATTACTTTATGAACTCGCTTTTTGTGTCCATCCTGCCCACGGTGGGATCGCTTCTTTTATACGCCATGGGGGCTTACGTGATTGCCAAGTTCCGCTTCCCGGGCAAAAACCTGTTTTACGCGCTGTTCACCCTGACCTTATTGGTGCCGGGGCACACGCGCACGCAGCCTATATTCTCCATTATCATGAACCTATCGCTGTATGATACAAAGATGGGGCTGATGCTTGTATACCTGTCAGGTGGCCTGGCCATGTCCATGTTTATCCTGCGTTCCACCTTTATGGCGGTTCCCTATGAGCTGAACGAGGCAGCCACCATCGACGGCGCCGGTTTTTTGCGCACCTTTTTTACCATCAACCTTCCGCTTGCCAAAACTGGCCTGACAACAGCCGGGGTGATGATGTTCCTTGGCAACTGGAACGAGTTCTTTTATGCGGCGCTGCTTACATCC
>JAEZJP010000123.1 GCA_023415715.1 Bacillota bacterium | reverse complement strand
GCTTGTTCCAGCAGCCCAACGGTCTTTCCGCCGCGGATCACCGGCAGGCCGATCAAACCTTGGATGCCTGTCACCCTTTTTCTCCCTTCAGCCGCTGCAAATTCAAAGCGGACGGTCGAACATATTTTTCCCTGACACACACTTGTAATGCACATTGTAGCTGCTGCAAAAATATGCCTGCCGTGCTGAACGGCAGGCAAAAGCCTCGTTTGATTCTATTTTTTCCATTTTATGAGTGCAGTTGTAAATGCTTCCGGCAACGGGGCTTCAAAGCACATACGTTCTCCCGTTGCCGGGTGGGTGAAGGCGAGAGTCCTGGCATGCAGCATCAGCCTGGGAGCATGAAGGCCATGCTTGATCCCATAAATGGGATCGCCCGCCACAGGATGGTGCAAATATGCCATATGCACCCGGATTTGATGGGTACGCCCTGTGATCAGGTGCACGTCCAGAAGCGAACCGCCTTTCAGTTCCTCCACCAAACGCCACTTGGTTACCGCCGGTCTCCCCATGGGATCAATGGCCATGCGCTTGCGGTTTAGTTTGCTGCGGGCAATGGGCGCATCCACCACGCCGCTTAATTCCTTCATTGTACCTTCCACCACGGCAAGGTAATGCTTTTCCATTTCCCGGTCCTTCAATTGGCGGGAAAGCTCCACATGGGCCGCGTCATGCTTGGCCACCAGCAAAAGCCCGGAAGTGTCCTTATCCAGCCTGTGTACAATGCCGGGCCGCACCACGCCGCCGATGCCGGAGAGGTTCTTCAAATGGTGCAGCAGCGCATTCACCAGCGTGCCGTCCTCATTGCCCGCAGCAGGATGCACCACCATGCCGCAGGGCTTTTCCACCACCGCCAGGTCATCATCCTCATACAGGATGCGAAGCGGTATATCCTGGGCTGCCGCCTCCGCCGGCTTATCCTCCGGTACAAAAAGCTCCAGGTCCGCCCCCGCCCGGGGCTTTATGCCGGGCTTTAATTCAATCCGGCCATCCACGGTGGCTTTCCCATCCCGGATCAGCTGTTCAATACGCGACCTGGTAAGCTCTCCCGCTCCGCTAAGCAATACATCCAGCCTCTTTATGCCGTCGGCTTTTAAGGTTATCTTTTGTTCTGTCATGAAGCTTGCGCCTTCTCCCCCTTCCTACGCCAGTCATCGGGCCTGAAAAGCAGGCTGATGCAAAGGAATACCGCGCCAAAGCTGATAAACATATCCGCCACATTGAACACGGCAAAGCGTACAAACGAGAAATCGAACATATCCACCACAAAACCCATGAATATCCTGTCCGTAAGGTTCCCTGCCATGCCGCCCAGTATGGACAAAAGCGATAGCTTAGCCCACAGCCCAAGCCGGTAAGGGCGCAGGGAAAAGGCAACGGCAACCACCGCGGCAAGGCTCAAAAGCACCAGCAGCCACCGCTGCCCGGACAGGAAGCCGAAAGCCATGCCTGAATTCTGGGCATAGGTAAGGTGCATAATGCCTGGCAGCAGCTGTATGCCTCCGGGCACTATAGACAAGGAACGCTGTGCCCAGACCTTTACAAGCCTGTCCAAGAGATATATACCAACGGGAAGCAAATACAGCATAGCGCAACTCCAAACCTTTTTTCTCATTATAGCATGTTTGTCGGCGTGCCGGTTCTGTACACGGCTCGCCGACCCGCAACCCGTGCGCGGGTTGCTAAACGCATTATAACATGTTTGTCGGCGTGCCGGTTCCGTACACGGCCCACCGACCCGCAACCCGTGCGCGGGTTGCTAAACGCATTATAGCATGGGCATATTTCCCTGTCATCTATTTCAGGTTTTCCTGAACCATGGATACGATCTTGGCAAGAAAACCGCCGATCACCGGCAGGTTGCGGGCGGCCAGGTCCTGCAGCAGCAATACAACGATGGCGCCAAGGATGGTGAAACCCACCGCCATCCCCAGCCCCCGGGCCAGCCCGCCAATAAAGCTGTCGAGCAGCATACGCTTTTTGTTGTCGACGTACTGGATATACTCCGCCAGGCGCAGCCGCTCGGTAGATTCCATCCATTGGCTGATTTTTTCTTTTACATCCGGCGGCCAATCCTTCACGGTATATTCCTCCTGTTTTTCCCGGCTTCGCCGATCTTACCGGAATCCCTCCGGAATGGAAAGTAGTTTTCCCCCTGCGCATTAAGCCATGCGTTTAAGGTATTCAGACGGCAAAAAAGACATTTTTGCTTCCAAGCATTGCCTATTTGTCCATATTCCCACATACTGGAACATGATATATAAAGGGGGTGTGCTGCGGCAAGGATTTCGCAAAAGCATAAAACCATTTCAGTTATACCAATATTTCACAGTTCAGACACCAGCCGTTCACAGATCGTTCATGAGAGTGCGGGAGAATATTTCCTGATAATGGATTTTTCTGTCTCCATGGATTTGATTTTTTCACCGCCTGACAAGATGGCGGAAATCGCAATTACCAAGGAGGAAAACAAATGAAGCCTGTCCGGTTTTCAAAATTGTTCCTGTATGCAGCCTTTTCCATTCTTTTAATGCTTGCCGCTCCCGCTATGGCACAGGACACTGCCCCGGCATCCGGCATGGCGGAGTACTGGGA
>JAEZJP010000107.1 GCA_023415715.1 Bacillota bacterium | reverse complement strand
CATATCCACCATGCCGTTGCGGGTGGCTGCCAGCAACATTTCCCGTTCCATATCGCCGTCGTGCATCACGGTCATGTCCTTTAAAAGGTATGCCAACGCGGCCATCAGGCCGTAGCAGCCCCAGTCGGATACCGTGGCGGTGATCACATGATCGGCCCCTGTTCTAACACAAATACCCCCGCCGCAGCTGCAGGCACAGGAGCCCGGCGCGGCGTAGGGAATATTCTTTTGAATGTGCTCGGATATTGAACCCAAGCCCATTTCGTTGCCCAGGTCGCCGATGGCGACGGTCAGTATCCTCCGTTTAAACATCAGTTCAAACAAAATATCGGACTTGTCTTCCAGCTCTGTCACGTTTTTGCCGATGGCATTGTGGTATACGCCCAGGCTGTTGGCGCCCGGGTGCTCGATGCTGATGCCGGCAATCGGATTTTTGTCCAGCAGTTCCTCCGCCTGTTTTTGCGCCGCCTGCACATCCTTTGTAAAGTGAATCAAAGCCACCGCCGCGGGATATTTTTGCGCTTCCTCAATGGTATCGTATGCGTGCAGCCCAGCCACGGGAGCCATGTTCCTGGCAGCCGCAATGCAGTCTTCCGGGCAGATGAGCACCGGCACTGCCTGGAAACCGCGGGCCAAGGCGCGGGCCAGCAGAACGGAACTGACGATGCCGTCCGTTTCCGGCTTTTGGTGGGTGGGCAGCACAAAGCCTGTAAATATATAAACAAGGCTGCCGGGCTGCAATACTTTCTTCAAATGAATCGCAGCATTCATGGTCAGGGGGATCTTGCACTTTTCCCGCGCACCCTTGTACAGGATGCGGCATACGCCGTAACCGCGGGGATCCAGGTTCATCAGGTCGTCCAGGTTCTGGCCAACGTTCAAGCGGGTCAGCTGCTGTTGGTTCATGACAAGACCTCAATAATTACATTATTATACGGGCGTTGCAACTGGGTTTGTGGCTGCATGCAGGCGGGCCATGGAAGCATCCTGCAGCGTTTTCAAAAGTTCCGGAGCACGCCCGCCCACCGGTTTTCCATCGATTTGGCTTACAGGGCAGCAAAGCGCGCCGGCGCTGGTGTAGATCACTTCATCGGCATCCATCAACTCATCCACGGTAAAGGCTTTTTCCAGCACGGGAATGTTGTGTTCCTTGGCCAAGCCGATCAATACCATCCTGGTAATACCGGGCAGGATCAAATTGTTCAGCGGTGCGGTGCGGAACACGCCGTCCTTGAGAATGTGGATGTTGCTGTGGGCGCACTCGGTAACCACGCCGTCACGGTGGAATACAGCCTCGTCACAGCCGGCTTCCAATGCGCGCTGGGAAGCGATGACATTGGGCAGCAGGTTAAGGGTCTTGATATTGCAGTGGAAATAACGCGTGTCCGGCACGGTGATCAGCTTATACTTTTGATAGATGTTTTTCATTGGGTTGTGTCGGATGGTCACCCACAGGTTGGGCCCTGTAGCCGCGCCGGTAAACGCATGATTGCGGATGCCTGTACCGCGTGTTACCTGCCAATAAACCATGCTCTCTTTGCTGTCCACCTTTTTGACAAGGTCGTAAAGCAAGTCGGACATTTCTTCCTTGCTCATCACAAGAGGAATTTCAATCAGAGCGGCACTGTTAAAAAAACGGTCGATGTGCTCTTTCAAGTCGTAGATAATATGGTTCACAGCATAAGTGGCATCATATACACCATCGCCGAAGTAGCTGACCCGGTCGTTCATGGGCACCATCGTGTCCTGAATCAGACCGATTTTCCCATTGTAATAACCAAGGTTCTCCATTTTTCCGCCTCCATCTATTATTGGAAGATACCTTGCCTGCTTGCGGTAATTCTTTCCACATGCAGCCGGCGCTTCCTTTATTTGTTTCCATAGTATCATACTGCGATATGGCTGATTTGTAAATCAGTTTTGCATATAAGTTCATTTTAGCGTTTCATATATACTGTTATTTTATATAATCCGGCTTAATGAAAATATAAAAATGCGTTTTTGTGTATAAAGAAGACCGGACCGCAGGCAAATCATCACTGCAGTCCGGTTTCCCATTTTAATAGAAGGTTCATTCACCGACAATCAGGGTACTGTAAGGCGGAAGCGTCACATAATCACCGTTTCTTGCAATCTCCGCGCTCTGGTAGACCGTTTCAAATGCGGACCCGACAGTTGCCGATTGATCCTTGGCGGTGAAGTTGTGGATCACATGCAGCGTCTCGTTCCCACCCTGCATGGTATAGGCTGCCAGTATGTCGTTGCCGGTATCAAAAGCCGAAAGCGTTCCTAAGAGCAACGCTGGATGATCATTGCGCAAGGCAATCAATGTTTTGTAATGGTTAAGAAGCGAGTCGGGATCATCCTGCTGCTCAGAGACCGGCTTGGTCGACTTGTTATACCGCGATTCCCGCCAGCTGGCCTGCAGGGGATCGCCGCCGCCCCATAGCATGGGCGTACGGATCTCCTCGTCCGGCTTTGCGCCTAGCATGCCGATTTCCTCGCCGTAGTACACAATGGGGTTGCCAGGCAGCGTAAGAAGCATAGCTGCCGCCATCTTCGCACGCTCCGGCTTGGCCCCTACCATGCCATAGATTCGGTTCTGGTCATGGTTGGTCAAAAACGGGGCATCGACGGCATTTTCCCGCACTTTCGCATAGGCATCATAGATTTTCAGAAGATTCTGCACATAAATCTTGCCGGATCCGCCAGATTTTATAAGGCCGATGATATCTTCCCCCACATCGAAATCCAGCGCCGAATCAAGCCCCTTCATCAGCGTAGCCCGCCTGTCAAGCGTCTCCCACGCTTCGCCCAGGATATAGCAATCGGGATTCGTTTCCTTGACGGCCGCAAAAAATTCTGTCCACCAGTCCGCCGAGCGGCCCGTATCCTGCAAAAGGCTTAGCTCCCCTTCGCCGTAGATGTGGGAGACAGCATCCAGCCGGAAGCCATCCACGCCCTTGTCAAGCCAAAACCTTGCGGTGGATATGACCTCCTGGCGTACAGCAGGCGTCTCAAAGTTCAGATCGGGC
>JAEZJP010000101.1 GCA_023415715.1 Bacillota bacterium | reverse complement strand
GTTTACGGCTATCCCATGACAGGTTATTGGTGCGATATCGGCGACCAGGGAGCCTATCTTCAGGCACAGCTCGACCTGTTGCGGGGGGAGGCGGATTTTGATGTACCGGGCCATGCCTCAGGCCATGCCATACTGGAAGGATCGTGCACCCTGGAGCCGAACGTAACGCTGGAAGGCCTTTGCTATATCGGGGAAGGCGCTCTCATCAAACAGGGCGCCGTTTTATCGGAAGGAGCGGTCATCGGCCCGGGTACCATTATTGAAGAGGGTGCACATATAACAAGATCCTGTCTGTGGGAATACTGCAGAGTGGGCCGCTGCTCTAGGATTGAGGGTGCGATCCTCTGCCGGGGTGCACAGGTGCGGCCGGGCGCCCAGATGATGGAAGGCAGCGCTCTGGGCGCGGAAGCAGTGCTTGGCTCCCATGCCAGGCTCAACTGCGGGACAAAGGTATGGCCGCAAAAGGAGGTAGGCAGCGAGGTCATCGCTTCCGAGAACATAGTCTGGGGAGATCTGAAGCGCCTGCATCTGAACGAAAATGGCTCCATTACCCTGGATTCGCCCGCCCGGGCCGATCAGTTGGCCGCGGCAGTCATCTCCGGGCTGCAAGCCGCATCCGTGGCTCTGTGCTACCGCGGAGACGGTGAAGCGCTGTACACGCTGCTGGCGGGTTCTTTTGCTGCCCGCGGCGCGCAGACGCTGCTGCTGGGGGACGGATATGCGCCTATCCTTGCCATGGCTATGCGCATCATGCAACTCCCATTGGGTGTGATGGTGGATGGCCAGAAAGTGACCATCCTTTGCCAGAACGGCCTGATGTTGAAAAAGAGTCAAATCCAGGCCATTGAAAGCTCCGCACTGAAACAGGAATATCCGCCGGCATTTGCACAGACAGCATCGCTGACACCGCTGAATGGCATGAAGGAGCTGTACCTGATCAACCTGATCAAGGGAATCGACCAGAAAGTATTTGAAAAGAGCAGCCTGCATGTGGCAGTGTTCTGTGACAATGAAGATTTGCTCTCCCTTGCCCTTCGGGCGCTGAGCAAGGCAGGTTTGAAAAAGGTCCGCGGCCAGTCCGCAAAGGAGAGGGCTTTGCAATCCTGGGAAACGGGCTTTCTGCTGGAATCAGACGGCACAACCTCCTACGTGATGGACAAGACTGTATTGCCGGATGAAACAAGCCAACAGATGCTGGTATGGCATTTGATCGCTATGGAAGGCAGTCTGCCGCTGTTCGCTTCCGCGGAAACACCAAGAGCCGTGGAGGATCTGGGGCCTGTGCGCTGGAAGCAGGATATATCCGCTTTGGACAGGAACGAGCAATCGATCTATTTGCGCCAGTATGACCTGATGCACGACGGGATTTTACGTATGCTGGCTTTGCTTATGCCGCTTGCGGAGCGCAGCCTTGTAAGCCTTATGGAACAATTACCCAAAACACACAGGGTGCACAGGGACGTGCCCTGCCCTACGGGGGAAAAAGGGCGCGTCCTACGGCTGCTGTGCGAAAACGCCAAGGAAAAGGAATTGGGGGAAGGCCTTCGCATTCGTCATGGCAGCGGCTCTGTATGGCTGTCGCCCTTTCAGGACAGGGATGCTTTCCGCGTGCAGACCGAATCCTTCGATGCAGAATTTGCAAGTGAGCTTTGTACCCATTATGCGGACCGTATCGCCAAAATGACTGAAAAGCACACCAAAAAGGAGGAAAATGGCATGGTTCCGGATGCTCAATGACCCTTGACACGGATTCGGGTTCCGACATATAATGATTGCAGCAGCATGCTCCTGAAGTGTGCGCCAGCGCTCTGGTTTTACCCACATCTCCACATTCGGAGCCCGGGTTCATGCATGGATGCCATGCCCCCGTTTTCAAAAAACGCCAGGGGACGGCAGAAATGCACGATAGGGCACCAAACCTGCTTTAGAAGCGGGTGAGAAAACTCGGCGCAACGGCACTTTGGGGCACTGCAAGCTCAATATTACATAGAAGACAGCCATGTCCCGCCTTTATCACCAGGCGGGATTTTTGCTGTTCCCGGGGAGCTGCCGCCTATGCTTTTTCCGAAGGATATGGTATAATCTTCCCATCCGTTCACCGGGAGGGGTCCATGGGCAAATCCTTCACCCGCTTCGTCTGCTTCTCGGCGGTCATGCTGCTTGCCAGCCCTGCTCATGCCGCGCATGTGTCCTTCCAGGATACCTTGACGCCCCCCTCCTTTGAAGCGGATTATCTTGTAACGGATGAAGAGCCGTCTTCCGCCGTGCTCACGGTAACCCTGGCCGGTGATTGTACGCTGGGCGGCACGGAATCAGCCAGCAAAAAAGCGGGCAGCCTTCTTGATACCGTGGAAAAGAGAGGATTAGCTTACCCTTTTTCCGGATTGCTGCAGCTGTTTTCCACGGATGATCTTACTCTGGTGAATCTGGAAGGCGTCCTTTCCGACAGCAGCCAGGGGGAAAACACCGACAAGGAATTCGCCTTCCGGGGACCTGCCGAATTTGCCAAAATGCTGCCGCTGGGCAGTGTGGAGGCCGTAAACCTTTCCAACAACCATTTTGACGATTACGGGAAAACCGGCCGGGACGCCACCATTGCGGCGCTTGAGGAGCAGGGTATTGCCTATGCGGGAAACGAGTGGCTGTGCGTGTATAGGTTTGACCAGGGCAAGATAGGCTTGGCCGGCATTCGGGGCAGCCTGACGGAAGACAAAAAGAAGATCATCTCCCGGCAGATTGCTCTTTTGAGAGATGCCGGCTGCCAGATCATCATCTACTCCCTGCACGCTGGTCAGGAATATGCGTTCAAACACAACGGGATGCAAAGGGATATGGCCCGCTTTTTGATCGATGCCGGCGCCGATGTGGTGGCGGGGCATCACCCCCATGTAGTGCAAGGTGTAGAAATCTATAAGAACCGGCTCATTTTCTACAGCCTGGGCAACTGTGTTTTCGGCGGCAATCAGGACCCGAGGGAATCGGACGCGCTGGCCGCAAGAATCGTGTTTTCCTTGGAGGGCGGCAGGCTCGCAAGATTGCAAGCTGCCCTGTACCCCATACGGTTCACGGGGGATAAAAGCGGCAACAGCTTCTGCCCCGGTTTGCTTACTGGAAAACAGGCGGAATCGCTGCTCAAAAAAGTGCAGAATGACACGGCATTTCCCTTTCCGGCATATGAGGAATACACCGGTGCTCTGCTGCCAAAAATCCCGGTGGAATAAATAAAACTCGGAGGACCTCATGAAATTCATCCTTGCCCTGTTCATCGCTTTAAGTCTTTTGGTGCCTACCTGCCTTGCTGAAGAAACAACATTTACTCTCACCTTTGCGGGGGACTGTACCCTCGGCAGCGAGGAATATTTGCGGGAGCGGGATGGTTCCTTTGACTCCTACATCAAGCAATACGGCACGGATTATCCTTTTCAAAAGGTCCGTGATATTTTTTTGAAGGACGACTGGACCGTAGTAAATCTCGAATGCGTGCTATCGGATAGCGCCAAGGGAGAAAATAAAAAACAGACCTACCGTTTCCGCGGCCCCTCCTCATTTACAGATATACTGACGTTAAGCGGCGTGGAGATGGTGAACCTTTCCAACAACCATACCGACGATTACGGCAAAACAGGCATGCAAAGCACAAAGGATATTGTAAATGCGGCCGGGCTTGCCTACTGCCAAAACGAGGAAGTCTACATTCTGGAGAAAAACGGCATCCGCATAGCCTTTATGGGTATCAATCTTTCCGAGTATGACACACTGGGAAAAAAATTGAACAAAAGGATCGCTTCCCTCAAGGCGGAGGAAAACTGCCAGTTTGTGGTCGTCAACTTCCATTTTGGATGGGAATATTCCTTCGTTCACAACAAAAAGCAACGGCTCACCTCCCACGAGGTGATCTTAAGCGGAGCCGACTTGGTGGTGGGTACCCACCCCCATGTAGTACAGGGTATAGAAAACTATAAAAACCGCCTCATTCTTTACAGCGTCGGAAATTTCAGCTTTGGCGGAAACATGAAGCTCAATCCCCGCAGCCTGCAGGCCTATATCGCTCAGGTGAAGCTCAC
>JAEZJP010000182.1 GCA_023415715.1 Bacillota bacterium | reverse complement strand
GGAATAGGCAAAGCAGCATGATCAGGCCCAGAACCGTCATGATGATATAGTCGCCTGCTGTGCTTTTCCTTGTGCTGACAAAGCTCATATGCCTTCTCCCCCCGTCAATAGATCCCGTCAAACCCGGCACGTTTGCAGGCCTTGTTGGACGCAATGACAAAGATGGTGCCTACCAGGCTTTTGAACAAGCCTACAGAAACGCCAAGGCTGAACTGCCCCTTGGAAATGCCCTGGGTATAAGCATAGGTGTCAAATACTTCCGCCACATCCCGCACCATGCTGTTGGTCATCAGCAGGATGTGTTCAAAGCCTGTATCAAATATGCGCCCCATGCGCAATATCAGCAGTGTGATGATAGTGGGATAAATGGACGGGAGCGTGATATAGCGCACCTGCTGGCCGCGGGTCGCCCCATCCAGCACCGCCGCCTCGTATAATTGCGGGTCAATGCCCGCCATGGCCGCCAGGAAAACGATGGTGCCCCAGCCGCATTCCTTCCATATGGTTTGCCCTACCAGCATCGGCCAAAAGTAACTCTTGTTAGTCAGGAAGGAAACGGGTTTCCCGCCCAGGGCCGTAATGCCCTTGTTAATGATGCCTACATTGGAAGAGAACAGGAAGAACGTAAGGGATACCACTACCACCCATGACAGAAAGTGCGGCAGGTACAGCACCGATTGGGCCAGGCGCTTGTAACGGTTCTTGCGTACTTCATTGAGCATGAGGGCGATAATGATAGGCAGCGGGAAGTAGAAGAAAAGGTTCAGGAAGCTGATGGCAAATGTGTTGCGCAGCATGCGGGGAAAAATGCTGCTGGAAAACAGGTTGGCAAAGTGCTTGAACCCTACCCACGGGCTGTTGAAAAAGCCGGCAAACGCGCTGTAATCCAGGAATGACAGCGACAGGCCCCAAAGCGGCGTAAGCTTGAATAATAGAAGATAAATAATCCCCGGCAGCATCAATAAGTAAATGTACCGGCTCCGCCATATGCGCTGCCTCAGCGATCTGTCATTGCGCAGCCGCACCGCGCCGTGCCGTACCGGTATGTCACTCATATTGGCTTCCTCCCTTTGAAATACGAACCATGCTGCGTATATACTGCCGATTATATTTCAAGAGACACAACATATCTACTGAAATATATTGCGTTATGGTCAAAAGCAAGCAATGTCATCCATGACAAAACGGATACTTCTTCCATTTATTTCAAATCAAAAACTGTCACACAGCCTTGCCGCATGACAGTTTTTGTACTATAGTTGCTGATGTTTCTCACGGTAGCTGCCAGGTGACATACCCTCCAGCTTGATGAAGATGCGGTACAAGCTGCGATCCGAATATCCCACTTGCAAGGCAAGCTCGCCGATGCTCTCCTGGGTTGCAATCAGCCTTTCCTTTACATAGTCAATTTTCTTTCCAGTCACATATTCCAGAAAGGATGCGCCACAGTACCGCTTGAAAATGCGGCTGAGGTAGGATGCGCTGATGCCTACCGCATCGGCGCACTGTATCAGCGAAAGATCTCCCTGTATATTTTGCTGTACGTAACTTTGCACCGCGTCCACAATACGCTGTGTGCCTCCTTCGCCGTCCTCCTGCTGCAATTTGGCAAAGAGCCGGAACACATATTGCACCATCCAGTCCTGCATCTCCTGCAGCGTTATGCATTCGTTCAAGGATTCGAACAGGTTGTCGTTCAGCACCATCTCGGACCAGCGTTCATCCTTGATCAGTGTCTGCACCATGCCGGCCAGCAAAAGCATATAAGCCTGGCGGCAGAAGGGGTAGGAGCCGCTGTCCTGAATCTGCTGCCCAAACTTGTCCAGGTCGTGCCGGGCTGCATCCAGCTTGTTTTCTTTCAGGTGGGCGATAATGCGCGCTTCCAGCGTTATGGGATAATGCAGCTTAATATCCTGCGTGTCCTCCATCACTTCATGATAGAAGCAGACACCCTCGTCCTTTGTCCCCAGCAGATGATAGCGCATGGCCATCAACGCTTCGCTGTGGGAGAGGGAGGCGTCCAGCCGGTTTTCATACAGGCGCCCTACGCCGATAGAAGTACGGATGTCCAGGTAACGCAGCAGCGTTTCCCGCAAATGCATCAGGTAGACCCGCATGCTGCCATACACTTCCCCGTCCGCGATGGTGCGCGCCGGGAAGCAGATCAGGCTGAAGCTTGTGGGGTATTGGGCCAGAATGTGGCCGCCAAGATGCGGGTATTCCTCCAAAAGTTCCTGGGCAATGTTTTCAATGGCTGAAAAGGCCAGGGGCCGGTCGCGCAGCAGGGAATCCTTGCTGCCGTGCGCCTCCAGGTAAATCAGGGCCACAGCCGCAGCGCTATGCTGGGGCAGCGAATCCGGCACTGTATCCAAAGCGGCATAGCGGCCGTTGCGCAAAAGCTGCTGCAGGTATTGCTGGGTAATGATTTGCTGCACAGACTGCCAGCGGTTCATATAGGCGGCCTTTTCCTGCTGTACGCTGGTGATGGTATCCTGAAAATAGGCGACTTCGTCCAGCACCTTCGATCTTAAGTTCTGCCGCCAGGGTGCGATGTGTGTAAACGTGTTCATCAGCACCTGAAAGGGCCTGTATGCCCAATTGGAGAAGAGCACAATGCATAGCACCGATAAAAATGCGCCCACACCCATAATACTTATGGCCATCTGCCATACCCAGGCTGTATCGGAATACACACTTTGAAATGGGCCTGTGGCCAGAAGCTTCCAGCCGGAAGAACCTACGGCGTATGTAGTCACCATATCGGTACCGTCGGCCCTGTAGCCGCGGGTGCCGCTGCCGGATACAAGGCTGTGCACGTCGGGGGGCAAAATCCCCCTGTCCGATGATACGGCCGGGTAAAAGATTTGGCCGCCCTGGTCCAGCAATGTGAATTGCGAGCCGGGTATAACCTTGGGCAGGGGGTTGATTTCTGCCATGAGCTTTGCCTTGGACAGGATTACGATCAGCGTGTCCTGTACGCCCTTTAAGTTGCGGGGAAGCTGGCTTACGAACAGGTATGTGCCCTCGCCCTGCTGATCGGCAATGGAATGCCAGCCGATGGGCATGCCTTGCGCAAGCAATATGTCCAGCACATTCTGCATGCGGTAATCCCGCAAAAGAACAATGCCGTATTCACTGTCCAGCAGCATGCCGCTGATCCCATGGCGGTAGATGACCCGCTCCATCCACTCGTTGCTGCTTTTCAATACTTCCAGGGAATGAACGTAGCGCATCAGCCGCAGATAGTTCTTTGAGAAGGTATCGCTTTCGTTGGATGAAAAAGTGCCTATATACAGTTTCATCCATTGGGCCGCCTGGGTTTCCACATTGGAAAACGCCTGCTCCAAACGCACCTGCGTCATGTTCATATAGTCTTCGTTTTGATGCATCTGGCTGCGCTGCACGTTGCCGCTGTACAGCAAACAAAAGCCCCCGCCAACAACCAATAGCGGCACTACCACCAACAGGCATGTATTGATCAGTATCTTGGACCGCCAAAGATGCCTTGTTCTGGCCTTTTTCACGCAACCACTCCCTGCCGGTGTAAAAGCGCGGGCTTGACCCGCGCTATGCCGCTCGCATATCTCTTCTGTAAATAGATCACATCCGAACCATTCCTCTTGTTAAAACCTGATTGCACTATTCGTCATGGAGGATAAAAAATCCTACCCGGATCGGCAAATAACGCTTAAGACGCCGCAATGCCGGGCGATACAATCATTTGCATGAATTGGTGCACTGCCATATGCGCTTGAATGAAAGCAAAACAACAAGAAGCCCCATGACAACTAATTCGCCAAGCGAAGCGAGTTGGCATGGAGCGTCTTTCCGTGCAAAACAAAAGTTACGACAGCTCAAACTGTCCGGTATACAATTGGTAATACCTGCCCTTCTGGGCGACCAGTTCCTCGTGGCTGCCGCGCTCCAGTATGGAGCCGTTTTCCAGCACGATGATCGCCTTGGCGTTGCGTACCGTGGAAAGCCGGTGGGCGATCACGAATACCGTCCTGTTTTCCATCAGGCGGTCCATGCCGGCCTCGATCAGCTTTTCGGTATGGGTATCCACGGAGCTGGTGGCCTCATCCAATATCAGAACCGGAGGATTGGAAATGGCAGCCCGGGCGATGGAGAGCAATTGCCGCTGCCCCTGGCTTAAATTCGTACCGTTGCCGGTGAGCATGGTATCGTAGCCGTCGGGCAGGCGCTGTATAAAGGAATCGGCATTGGCCAGCCTGGCGGCTTCCACAATCTGCTCCCGGCTGGCGCCCGGGTTGCCAAAGGCTATGTTTTCGGAAATCGTGCCGGTAAACAGATTGGTATCCTGCAGTACTACGGCCACCGAATGCCGCAAATCATCCTTTTTGATATTCCTTAAGTCGATGCCGTCATAGGTAATGCTGCCCGAGGTCACATCATAAAAGCGGTTGATCAGGTTGGCTATGGTCGTTTTGCCCGCGCCAGTGGAGCCCACGAAGGCGATCTTCTGGCCGGGCTTTGCGTACAGGTTGATGCCGTTCAATATGGTACGGCCCAGATCATAACCGAACATCACATCATGAAAACGAACATCGCCCAAAAGAGGTACAAGCGCCACGCTTCCGTCCTGGTTCGGCCGGCGCCACGCCCACTTCCCGGTCGTTGTTTCGCTCTCAAGAAGCGAACCGTTTTCATCCTCTTTAACGTGCGTCAGTGTCACCGTGCCGCGGTCCAGTTCCGCCGGCTCCTCCATGATTTCGTATATCCGTTCCGCGCCGGAGAGAGCGGCCAGGATGAAGTTTGCCTGCATGGAAAACTGGTTGATGGGCATCGCGATCTGCCTGACATATACAAGGTAAGCGGTCAGGCCGCCCAGATCGAACATGCCGGAGATGGCGAAAAACGCGCCGATACAGGCGGTAAGGGCATAGCTGAAGTAGGAGATACTGACGACTACGGGGATCAGGATACCCGAATAGGTCATTGCGCCCGTGGCGGCTTCCTTGAGCTTGTCATTGCGCCGCAAAAACTCCTCATAATCCTTGTTCTCGTGGTTGAAGACCTTGACCACCTTTTGTCCTTCCACCATTTCTTCCAGAAAGCCGTTAAGCCTGCCCATGCTTTTTTGCTGCTGGGTAAAATACTTGTGGCTCTGCTTTCCGCTGTAGCGGATGATCAGGAACATAAAGAAGAAGGTCAAAAGAACGATCATGGACAGCTTGAAATTCATTACGATCATGGCCGCAAAGGTGCCTGCAATGGTGATAAAGCTTTGAATCAGCACAGTAAAGCTGGTGTTGAAGGCTTCGGAGATGGTGTCGATATCGCTGGTAAACCGGCTCATCAGTTCGCCGTGGGTGCGCGCGTCGAAAAAGCGCAGCGGCAGCGTTTGAATCTTCTGGAAAAGATCGTCCCTGATTTCCGAAATCATCTTCTGCGCGGCTTTCACCATAAGCTGGGAATAGCCGAACGACGCGGCCACGCCAACCAGGTATACAGCCCCCATAAATAGAAGGAATTTTATCAGCCCCGGGATGTTGCCGGGCAGTATATAGTCGTTGACGGCGGGCTTTAACAGATAGGTGCCATACACGTTGGCTCCGGCGCTGATCATGACCAGCAGCGAAATAAGCAGCAGCGCTGGCCTATGGCCTTTTATATACCGCCAGAGAAGCTTCAGGGGCTTGCGGATGTCCCTTGGCCTTTCGCGGGAAGAGGATGCTCCCCTCATCATGACACAGCCGCCCCCTTTCTTTGAAGCGCGTAAATATCCTGGTAAATGGGATTGTGCGCAAGCAGTTCTTCATGGGTGCCGACCTCGTTGATTTTCCCGTTTTCCAAAACCACAATCTGATCGGCGTGCTCAATGGAGCTGATGCGCTGGGTAATAAAGATCTTTGTCACGTCTGTGAGCTCCTTAGCAAGCTGCCTGCGGATGCTTGATTCCGTGGCTGTATCCACGGCGCTGGTGGAATCGTCGAAGATCAGTACCTTGGGCCTTTTGAGCAGCGCCCTGGCGATACAAAGCCGCTGCTTTTGGCCTCCGGATACATTCACGCCTCCCTGGCCAAGGTCGGTTTCATAGCCATCCGGCATCTTTTTCAAAAATTCATCGGCTCGGGCGATCCGGCAAGCCCAATCCAACTCCTCCTGGGATGCGTTTTCGTCGCCCCACTTGAGGTTTTCCCGTATGGTGCCGGAGAAAAGCGTATTTTTCTGCAGCACCATGCCGACGGCGTCCCGCAAATGGGTCAGGCCATATTCCTTCACATCATGGCCGTCGATTTTGAGGCAGCCGGAGGACACATCATACAACCGCGGGATCAATTGCACCAGGGAGGATTTTGCCGAACCCGTACCGCCGATGATGCCCACCGTCTGGCCGGCTTTGATGTGCAAATTGATATCGGAAAGCACGTACTCCTTCGCCGTTTCCTTGTATTTGAAGGAGACATGATCAAAATCGATGCTCCCTTTTTCCACCTTTCCAGTAAAGGTGCCGTCCACAATGCCGGCCGGCTCATCCATGACCTCAAGAATGCGGCCGGCAGAAGCCATGGAACGGCTGAGCATCAAAAACACGTTGGAGATCATCATCAAAGAATTCAATATTTGCAAAACATAGCTCAAAAAACCGGTCAGTTGGCCAACCTTCATGGTGCCCGTATGAATGAAGTTGCCGCCGAACCAGAGGATCAATACTATAGTGGCATACATAACAAGCTGGAAAGCCGGCATGTTCATCACCGCATAATGGAAAGCCCCTTCGGAGGAGGTCCTGAAAGCCTGGTTGACTTCGCCGAATTTCTGGCTTTCGCTCCCGCCTTTGACATAGGATTTTACCGTACGGATGGCGACCAGGTTTTCCTGCACGGTGGCATTGACCTTATCCAGCGCCTTTTGCATTTTCCCGTACATGGGGCGCAATTTTGAAATAATCAAAAACAATGTGATTGCCAAAATTGGAATGGCCACCAGGAACACAACCGTCAGCTTCGGGCTGATGGTTATGGTCATAACGAGGGCCATCACCATCATTACAGGGCCGCGAACCATGGGGCGGATCCCGTTGCATATGGCGTTTTGAATGATGGTGATATCGCTTGTCAGCCTGGTCATCAGCGACGGGGTGCTGAAGTGGTCCACATTGGAAAACGAAAAGCTTTGTATCTTTCGGTATTCCGCTTTACGAAGCTCCGCGCCAAAACCCTGGCCCGCGATGGCTGCAAAGCGCGCGTACAATATGCCCAGCAGCAAGGATACCAGCGCGCAAACAACCATAGCAACGCTTTTGCGCAGAATATAGTTCGTGTCCCGGTTCACAACACCCACATCGATGATGTCAGCCATGATCATGGGGATCACAAGTTCAAATCCTGTTTCCAGCACAACGAATGCAATGCTGCCTATAATATACTTTTTGTATTTTTCAAAATAGAGGAAAAATCGTTTTAACATATTTACTCCTTGCGGCGTGACTCGTTTATTAATCAAGCGCTTTCCCCGTGAGATTCACGTACATACGGCCAAGATATCCGATGAATTGCTCCCGTTCGCTCTCCGTAAACCCGCTTAATGCGTCTTTCTCAACTGCATGGCAAAGCTGCTCCCATTTTTCATAAGCCTCCTTGCCTTTTTCTGTGATGGTAACCGAATCGGCGCGCCTGCGCTCCGCACAGCCGGATCGTTTCACCAAACCGTTCTGTTCCATATTGGATAGAATCTGTGACACGGTGGCGGGTTCGATATCCAGCGCCGCGGCTATATCTTTTTGCATGCAGCAATCCGTATGCGAAAGGTAGCGTAAAACTTTCGGTTGTCCCGTCGAAAGCCCCATTTCCGTCATGCCGGGCCGAATTCTGTTCTTCTGCGCGTGAAAGGTCTTGTACAAGGCCATGTATAACTGAATCGCCATAATATCGCTCCTAATAGTTAGTATCCTAATTGTTAGCGAGCTAATATTAGTTCCGTACTGCAAAATTGTCAAGCGTTTTGAAAGATTTTGAATTTTTTTGTGCGTGTTCCTTTTTTACACACCAGGCCCATTTATGATGGAAATATATGATTTGAATGAAAAGGTATAATGGATGAAGCTTATTCTTTTAAAATAGTTGCTTGAGCTGCTCCAGACTATCGGTCAGGCTGTTTCCATCCAGATAGGTATACATATAGTGCGGAATTTCCTTCAGTATTGCAACGGTATCCTCTCCAAGACCGCTCTTCGCAATCAGCGTAACAGCCTTTTTATGCTTATCATTGATGAAATTGATGGATGCTTTTACGCCTGTAAGAAAATTCGAGAGACCGGATGACTTTGCTTCAATGACATCGTTTCGTGCTGCGATCAGGCAGCCCGCCGGAGGCTGTGTTCCCAAAAGGCTATACCACTGGTCCGCAAGGTTAAAGCAGCTTCGGTAGCTGTCATTATCCTGCAAAACTTTCGCACACTGATAAGGTGTTAATACCATGATTTCAAAATTGTTTTCCTGTGTTTTTTCAGTAATCTGCTCATCGCTTTCATACGATATATCCACTTGAATGTTTGCCTTTGCAATAAGCAGGTTCAACATTTTATTTTCCAGTGAGTTCGCAGTTGATTCCTGCATGATAACAGTGCGCCCGTTTAAGTCAGCAAGCGAATAGACGGTATCGCCGTTTTCCACAATAACAAGATTCAGGTAAGATGTTGCAGCCAATACAGAGATATCGTCATCATAAAATTCATCAAGATACTGCACAGGTAATATTGCCGCATCCAGCCTTCCTTCTTTTAACGCAGAGATCAATCCGGGATACCCGTCTGCTATAGAGACATTATACCTGGAATCATTGCTGTTTATTTCTGTAAATGTGCAATACGCGTTGGGTTCACGAACAATACCTATGATAGCCGGACTGCCTGCTGTTAAGCTCAGGTTGGGAGCTGAGATGACAAGTATGCCGCCTAGTAGAAAAAGCAGAATCACAATGGCCTTGTTATGCCAAATCATGTGCGCCATCACTTTTGCAGTAGATTTGCATTTTTGCAGCATGACGGAACCTCTTCAAACAGATTTAAGAAACAGAGTTGTATCAATCCCTATAAAGCAATGCATCTCAAAATAAAGCATTAAAGGTACTTTGCATTGCCTTATGTTAAAACTTTGCTATTTCATTGTCAACTGAATATGAATGGTGCGGAAGTCATCAGTTTCATTTGCTCTGCGGAAGATAGCTGATACAACATTTTACATCATATATGGATCGAATTGGAAAACTTGTACGTTTATTAGGAAGATTAGACCGGTATATCGGCCCTCACTTTAGAGCGAGCCTTGTATCGGTATCACATTGGATCAATGGAAAGGAGCAGCTCATTATGAAAAATTGTTTTCAAAAACACTTTGTCATCCTGCTGACCTTGACCTTATTGTTCGCCGGCGCATCAGCCATGGCGGAAGTAAAGACATGGCAATTAATCAAGGAAGACATGTCGATTTATTACGAAATGTCAAAGTTTGATACGGAGCAGCCCGATGATCTTATGGAGGTAATGGCGAAAACACCCTGGGCCGGCTGGCAATGCGTAAAAGGCATCCGGCAGGAGGAACGGGTCAAAACGACAAATGTACTGAAAGGAGGCGTGGCATTGGTTGCCGTTCAAAAGGACAGCCAAACGATGCTGCTGCAGTTTATGTGTCTGGATGGGAAAATGTGGGAATGCATACCGGCTGCGGAAGAAAAAGCGCTGTTGACCGGCCGTGATTATGATTTTGACGCCATCCTGGACAGTTCGTATCCCAGGGTGGAGATGGTATATCCTTGCGAAGATGGCGGATGCGAGGTGTTTCGGCTTAGCTTGAATCATCGCGAGAAAGAACCCATCATGCTGGAACACTACCGCCACGAGTATGCAGATGGCAGCGTACTGACCATTGGTGCCACGATAAATTCCATTCTTTTCTTTCACATAGAAACCAAATCTCCTTCCGGAACGGTTACGGCAGAAGAAAGCTTGCCGTATCTATTTCCCACTTTTTTGGAAGCACTGGATGCAGACCGATATCCCAGGACGATGGACGAAGTTCACAGCTTTGTCACCTCCAATCCGCGTACGGTGCCTGCCGGATATGGGATCCTGTCCAGCTCAAACATGCGCGAAAAGACATCTTCACAGTCGAGGAGTCTTGGGTTCTATTATTTCGGGACACCGGCGAAGATTCTGGGCATGGCTCCGGGTAAACGCGAACCGTGGTATAAGGTGCAGGTCGGTCAGACGGTAGGCTATATCAGCGGATCATACATTCTCCCGGCAGAAAACATGTTCCTGCATATACCATATCCGTGCGCTACGCTGACCGTCGGGCGGACAAATATAGACTGTGAGTTGAAAACAGGTGCCGCCAGCAGTGCCGAAACGACAGCAAATCTGGCAGCGGGTACAGCAATGTATGTTCTTGCAGACTGCGGCGACTGGCTGCATGTGTGCATTCCCCGGGATGAGGTGGGGTATTTCATGGATATCGAGGGCACGTACGGCTATCTGCGTACTCAGGATGTTACGCAGGCCGATACGCCCTTGCGGCTGAAATATGCCGATACAAATGAAAAACCTTAGCGAATTATTGCTTCATATTCAAATCATACGGCAGTGTATATGACAGAAATAATATCTTTCAAAAAGTTGTTGCGTTTTTGCCCTCCCGGTTGTGTTCTATGCAGTGGGAGGTGAGCGGATGGACCCGCAAGTCCGGGAGATCATTCAAAGCGTCATAGAGCGCCATTCCCTGATGGTGTACCGCCTGGCTTATGTACGTACGGGCACGCGACACGACGCCGACGACATCTACCAGGAGGTGTTTTTGCGCTACATCAGCGCATCCCCTTCTTTTACATGCCCGGAGCATGAAAAAGCCTGGTTCATCCGCGTAACGGTGAATGTAAGCCGGAATTTTATGAAAAGTGCCTGGCGGAAACGTACCGTAACCCTCACGGAGGAGACAGGTTATATGGAGGATCTGTATCCCGGCAGCGCAAGCGGCTTGAAGGAGGCCCTTGCCGCATTGCCTGAAAAAAACCGCACGGTGATCCACTTGCACTATTTTGAAAACATGACGGCAGAGGAGATCGCCGGGGTGCTGCACTTAACTGCCCCCGCCGTACGTATGATGCTCAGCCGCACCAGAAAAAAGCTGAAGGCAACCATTAATGGTGAGGAGGCCTGCGCCCATGCTTGAAACGGAATACAAGGAGCTTCTTGCAAATGTTGTCCCTGGGGAAAGGCTGATATCGGAGACGAAAGCAAAAATGGAGGTGGCTGCAAATCTCCGGCCTGCCTCCCGCAAGCGCCTGCGGACAATGCTCATTGCGGCGGTGGTCCTTGCGGGGATCATCGGCGCTTCGGCCATCGCATTGACCAGCGCCCATCAGGTAGACTGGTCAGGGAATACGGTGGATGAACCTTATTGGCAAGAGGAATCCCAGGCGGAAAAGGACCCAAAGGCCCAGTACCGGGAACAGGCAGCCTGGGATGCCATTGAACAGGCTCCTGATGGTGAGCTTTGGGCAGTAAAGTTTGGTTCCGACATGGTATTAAGCGCAGCCAGCAAGATTTTTTATTCGTACCCGGAGATGGAATCATACATCCGTGCCTCAGCTCCTGATCTTCTGCTTCCTGCTACCCTCCCGGAGGGTTATGATTTCAACTTTGGCCAAATATTATTTTACCTGTCAGAGGATGTATGGAAGGCGGGGGTTCCCCTTGCGTCGAAGGAGCCACTGCTCACAGGCCTTACCCTTTTCAAGTTCAAGCTGCCGGAGAATGTGTTTAAGAACATTCAAAGCTACTATATGGGCTTCAATAACAAGGCGGGGGATGATCTGCAGATTGAATGCCGCAGGGAAACCCTGTCTGACTACCAATCCTTCCTTATAGAGGAGGGCGGCAGCAGCGAGCCTGTGACCATGCCGGGGATGAAGGTGGGCATCTATATTAAAAACCCGGAATACGGACTTGCAAACCAATTGAACCTTCGCAAATCCTGCATGGAACCCAAGCGATTTTACAGATGGTTCAGCCTCCCGGAACTTGATTGGGCGGGGAACTATGGCCTGAAAGAACCTTCTCCGCGCTTTTATCAGGCCGCCAAATACACTTTAAACGCCACCGCCTTTGGCAAGGAGGAATTGATGAAGATCGCGGAAGGTTTGAAATAAGTAACCTGCCGGCCGGGCATGGAATATATGTTTTTACATGATGGTTGGATGAATCTGGAAGGGTGGAGCGTTCCATAGGCAGATTATGTTCCAGGAAATGGGACATCCATGTCGGGAGAACGTTCATAGCGGTTGAAAGGGGCACCCTTTTATGAAACATTGTTTTCAAAAGCGCTTGCCTGCCTGCTGGCTCTCATCCTTCTGTGTGCCTGCGCATCAGCGGTGGCGGAAGTAAAGACATGGCAGCTTAGCGAAGAGAACTCACGATTTATTATGAGATGACCAGGTTTGATGCGGAGTTGCCCGATGTTCTTTTGTATGCAATGGCGAATACGTACTGGGTTGGCTGGCAATGCGAAAAAGGCATCCGTAGTCCAGTCCTATAGGTGACAAATGGATAGAATGTGTTATAGGTTAAAATAGTGAACGCAATATTCGCTTTGAGAGTTGGATGAGCAAAGGCAATAAAAATGAAGGGGCTGTCGGATGACAGCCCCCTTTGGATTTCGATTGTTCGTCCCGGATTCTCTTGCGGTTCTCACGCCCGTTCCGCATCATGTCAGGCTTTACGGCGCTTTTTCAAGAGCAGGGCCGCGCCGGCTGCCAGGAATACCGTCATCAGTGCGTACAGCACGGGATTGGAATGGTCCCCTGTGTCCGGGGCGGGCTTTTGCAGCACCGTCAGCGTTGCCGCGTCGGAATATACGCTTCGGCCCAGCCCGTCGGTGATCCTTACCCGGTACTGGCTCCCGTCATGGCTCAGGTTCGCGGCGCCGGTCAAGTGGCTCGCATCGGTAGACGAAGGAATATCCTGCCAGTCTTGCGCGCCGCTCAAACGGTTTTGCCACTGGTAGGCAAGGGGCATAACGCCCTGGGCGGCCACGGTGAACGACGCCGCCTGCCCCACATAAATGGTGGCATCCTGGGGCTGGTCGGTGATTTCGATAACGGGGTCCACGGCCAGCAGGAAGGGCGAAAGCGATGTGACAGTGATCACGGCGATACCGTTTTGCACCGTGGGCGTAAAAAGCTCCACACTGCCACTGAGCAGCCTGTGGAAAATGTAGAGGGTGTATCCGTTGTAGGCGCTGTCCACCGCAAAGGATAGTGTTACGGGCATTTCGTAGAAGCCCTCCGGCATGATTTTGACTTCAAAGGCGGATAGCGCCTGCCTTCCATCCAGGTAATCGGTCAGCGCCTCGTATCCTATATCCACCTCCCCGATGGGTGTCACCACAAGCTGCGCGCCGTCAGAAAAGCTTCCCTCTGCCATGATGGTCGTGCCGGAGGTGGTTGTTTCCTGAAGCTGCGAATCGGGGACCAGGGGCGGCATCACCGAAAGGGCCGCCGTATACGCAAAGCTGCCGGAGGCAGTTTCCGTGATCTTCACGCCATAGCCATTATGGGTATCACGGTTAAGAACCGTGCCATGGACGGGACTTACCTCAAAGCCTGCCGCGTTGCCGTCCGTAAAGGCCACGGTATCCTCTGTCCCGTCGTTGTACGTCCTTTTTACCTTAAGACCGCTTAACTCCAGGGCATCGCTCTCCCGATATTCAAGCTTTGCCGGCTGGGTGTCCACCGTGAGCAGGGCGGTCGTCAGTGCGGCCGTTTCCGGGAAGACCGCAACGCAGCTTGCGCTGTTGCCTGAGCCCGTGCCGGTCACCGCATAGGTATCCACCGACGAAGCACCGGAAACAATGACGCCCGTGAAGCCCGCCGGGAAAGTGTACCCGGCGTCGGCGGTCAGCGTCAGGCTGGCCGTATAGGCGGTACCGGCCTTGAATTTTCCGCCTGGGGTCAGCACTTCGTTCCACGTGAGGCCCGTCACTGAAAAGCCGGCGCTCCCTAAAGTGTCCCCGGCGTTTTGCGGCGATCCTCCCGCAACGGGCGTCGTGATGGCAACCGTCACGGCGTTCAGATCTGAATACTGGATGGTAACGGCAAACACGCAGTAACGGGCGGTCACGCCATCCTCCGCCGTGACCCGCACCACAAAGCGGTCCCCATCCGAAACCTTCTGGCCGGCATAAGACGCGTCCGTGTCAAAGTTTGCATAGGAAGTGCCGGAAGCGTATTTCACCGCTTTCACGGCCGCGAATGCATCCTCTGCCGCAAATGCCGTTTCATACGGCGTGAGGCCCGCGGTGTCCTCGGCAGCGGTATAGGGCAGCGTCACCGCCGTTTCCGCAGCGGCCTTCGGTGAGGAGGCCATGGCGAACCCTGTGGCGCTCTGCCCCTTGATAACGGCGGAAGCCAGGGAGGCGTTTATGCTCAGGGCGGCCACGGTCAGGTCATCCGTCTGCGCCATGAGGTTCGGGGTCACCCCGGTATAGGTGACGGTCACAGGCCGGCCGTCATGGGCAGCCCGGCTCAGCGCAGAGCCGTTTGACGGGTCGGCAGTATAATCCGCTGCCGTACCGTCCGTAAATGTAATGGTATCCTGGGTAAAGTCGTTGTATGTCTGCCTGACCGCCATGCCATTTAGGTCCAGCGTGTATCCATCCTTGTAGGAAAGCTTCGGCTGGCCGGTTACCTCGATGGCGGTCACATAAAGTGCCGCAGTTTCCGGGAAGGACACGACGAAGTTTGCGCAGTTACCCGAGCCCGTCCCGTTTACCAAATAAGAGCCCACCGAAGCTGAGCCCGCCGCCGTCACACCGGCAAAGCCCGCAGGGAACGTATATCCAGCCTTGGCGGTCAAGGTCACAGCAGCCGTGTAGGAGGTGCCCGCCGTAAATTTTCCGCCCGGGGTCAGCGCCTCGTTCCACGCAAGGCCTGTCACCGTATAGCTCCCGCCCCCCGGGATTTCCGCGGCGCTTTGCGGGGCCGCGCCCGCCGCAGGCGCGGTGATGGTGAGGCTTGCGGAGGTGATCTCCTCCAGAAGGACGGTGGCTTCAATCTGATACCAGCCTGCCGTCACCCCATCCTCCGCCGTCATACGGACCAAGAAGCGGTCCCCGTCTGAAACCTTCTGGCCGGCGTACGCCGCATCGGTATCAAAGTTTGTGTAAGGATCGCCGGATGAGTACTTCACAGCCTTTACGGAAGCATTTGAGTCCGTGGGCGTAAACAAGGTGATATATGGCGCTGTCCCGGTAATGTCCGCGCCCTGTGCCCTTGTCAATGTCACCGAGCCCGGCACTGCGTTATCCGGTGAAGCCCCGGGTGCGCCCAGGCTTGCCACCGCAACCCCCTTGACGGCAGCGGCCGACAGCGTAGTCACCGTGCCAAGGGGCGCGACCAGAAGGTTTTCCGTCTGTGCCGACAAATGGGGGGTCACCCCGGTATACGTGACCAGCACAGGCTGGCCGTCATTCAGGGTATGGCTTAATATCGCGCCGTTTACGGGTTCTGCGGTATAGTTTGTTGCTGTGCCGCCCGTAAAGGTCACGGTGTCCCGGGTGGTGTCGTTGTACGTCTGCGTGATCACCATTCCGCTTAAATCCAGGGCGTTCCCATGCTTGTACGAAAGCCCGGGCTGGCCGGTGACTTCGATGGCGGTCACATAAAGGGCCGCCGTTGCCGGGAAGGACACGACACAGCTTACATTGTTGCCCGAGCCCGTGCCTAAAGTAAGATAGGAGCCCACCGAGGAGGAACCTGCTGCCGCCACATTGGAAAAGCCCGTCGGGAAAGTGTACCCGGCGCTGGAAGACAGCGTCAGGCTGGCTGTATATGTGGTGCCGGCCTTGAATTTGCCGTCCGCTGTCATCGTCCCGTTCCAGGTAAGGCCCGTTACGGTAAAGCCTTCGCCCCATGAGGCATCCACTGCGTTAGCAGGCGTACCTCCCGCCGTTGGGATAGGGATTGTGACAGAAACAGAGGCGATCTGATCCAACAGGACAGTGGCTTCGATTTGATACCAGCTCACGTTCGTCCCGTTCTCCGCCGTCACGCGGACCACAAAGCGGTCCCCGCTGCTCACCGCCTCGTCCGCGTAGGGCGGGTCGGAAGCAAAGTTTGCGTGGGACGCGCCGGAAGCATACTTCACCACCTTCACGGAAGCATATCCATCCGTATGCGTAAACAAAGTGATATAGGGCGACGCACCCGCCGTGTCCACGGACTGGGCCCTTGTGAGGGACACCGATCCTGCAATGGCAGTATCCGGGGAAGCCCCCGGCGTTCCAAGGCTTGCCGCCGCCTGCCCCTTGATGAGGGCTTCCAACAGGGAGGAATCTGCGCTCAGGGAGGCCACGGCCAGGCTGTCAGTATCCGCCGTAAGGTTCGGGGTTACCGCCGTATAGGTGACGGCTACCGGCAGGCCGTCGTGATCACCGTGGCTCAAAACAGCACCATGGGCAGGATCGGTAGAAAAATCCAACGCTGTGCCGTCCGTAAACGTCACGGTATCTTCCGTCCAGTCGTTGTATGTCCGCCTGACCGCCATGCCGGTAAGATCCAGCGCGTTTCCTTCCTTATAGGCCAGCTTCGGCTGGGTTGTGACCTCAATGGCTGCCACGGCCAACGCCTCGGTTTCATCAAAGGACACCGTAAGGGTCAAGCTGTTGCCTCCGCCCGTCCCCAAAACCGCCACACCGCCGACGCTCGCGGCGGAAGGCACCGAAACGCCGGAAAAGTCTTCCGGGAACGTATACCCAGGCTTAGCCGCCAGGGTCACAGCAGCTGTATAGGCGGTACCCGCCTTGAAATAACCGCCCGGGGTCAGCGCCTCATTCCACGCAAGGCCTGTCACCGTATAGCTCCCGAACTCCGGGATGTCTTCGGCGCTTTGCGGGGCCGCGCCCGCCGCAGGCGCGGTGATGGTGAGGCTTGCGGAGGTGATCTCCTCCAGAAGGACGGTCACGTCTACCGCATACCAGTACACCGTCACCCCGTCTTCCGCCGTAACGCGGACCACGAAGCAGTCCCCGTCTGAAACCTTCTGGCCGGCGTACGCCGCGTCGGTATCAAAGTTAGCGTAAGGATCGCCGGATGCGTACTTCACAGCCTTCACGGAAGCATTTGAGTCCGTGGGCGTAAACAAGGTGATATACGGCGTTGTCCCGGTAATGTCAACGCCCTGGGCCCTTATCAATGTCACCGAACCCTTAACAGCGGTATCCGGCGCATTTCCTTGCGTGCCCAGGCTTGTCACCGCCACTCCCTTGACGGCAGCGGCCGACAGCGTGGCCACCGTGCTCAAGGGCGCGACTTGAAGGTTTTCTGTCTGCGCTGTCAAATGGGGGGTCACCCCGGTATAGGTGATCAGCACCGGCTGGCCGTCATGGGCAGCCCGGCTTAGCGCGGAACCGTTTGGCGGGTCGGCAGTATAGTTCGCCGCAGTGCCGCCCGTAAAGGTCACGGTGCCCTGACTGTAGTCGTTGTACGTCTGCGTGACCACCATGCCGCTCAAATCCAGCGCATTCCCGTCTTTGTAGGAAAGCTTAGGCTGTCCGGTGATTTCGATGGCGGTCACGGTAAGCGCCGCTGTTGCCGGGAAGGTGACGGAGCAGGTGACACTGTTGCCCGTACCCGTTCCGTTCACCGAAAAGGAACCCACCGAGGAGGAACCTGCCACCGTCACATTGGTAAAGCCGGCTGGGAAGGTATACCCGGCATTGGCGGTCAGCGTCAAAGTGGCCGTATAGCTTGTCCCGGCCTTGAATTTCCCTCCCGCGGTCATCGTTCCGTTCCAGTTTAGGCCCGTCACGGTAAAGTTTGCGCCGCCTGTGACATCCGCCGCGATAGCCGGCGTGCCTCCCGCCACGGGGGCGGGGACTATAACGGCGGCGGAGGCAAGGGCCTCGGCCGTGACGGTGACGTTGATCACGTAATACCGCACTATGTTTGGGTCCTGGGAGGTCACCCGCACCACAAAGCGGTCCCCGCTGCTCACTGCCTGGCCCGCGTAGGCCGGGTCGGTGGCGAAGTTCGCAAACGACGCGCCGGAAGCATACTTAACTACCTTGACTGCAGCCCCGGCGGCTGCGGGCACAAACTGCGTGACATAAGGCGATATGCCCGTCGTGTCCACAGACTGGGCCCTTGTGATGGTTACCGATCCTGCCGCGGCTGATTGCGGCGTGACGGCGGCGGTGCCCAGGCTTGATACGGCCTGCCCCTTAACTGCGCCGGATTGAAGCCTGGTATCACTGGCTGCGGGGGACGAAGCAGAAGCTTCAGCCACAGTGAAAGAAGCAATATTGAATGTGCTTGCGGCGGTGCCGATCTCTTTTACATAATTGATGCGGAAAGAATCGATGCGCACACCTGCAAACGGGGCAAAATTGATGGGAAATTTGGTGTTCGCAGCGAAACCGCTGCTGTTGAAAGGTATGGTGGAACAGACCAGGGTACTCCCCTGATAACCCTCCACCGTCACACCTGAATAATTGGCCTCCGTTACGTTGACCTTGCTCATGTTAATGTCTGTCAGCACAAAACTGCACAACCCGTTTTGTGCCTTGATATCGAACTGGTATGATACCTGGGATTCCGGGTTATACACCCATATTCCGGTGCCGTACCCGTCACAGTTCAGGTGAGTGGAGTCAGTAGGAACAGGAGTCAGTGACCCGCCGACAGGACCGCTGTACGCATGCACGTTAAAAAATTTGTCACTGGTGATGCCCGCTCCGGAGCTGTATGTTATGCTGCCCGCTGTCATAAGCTCCGTTCCGTTGGGCAGCGCGAAAGCGGGCACAGACACCGCCACAAGGACGCATGCCAGCGCGAATCCAATCACAGACCTGAGCCTGCCGTTCATATCTATTTCCTCCGGCATCTTTTGTTCTGAAAAGGCCGCTTTTTAAGTACACCAAAAAAGCGCCCGCGAGTCTTCACGCACATCAAAGTAAGCATACATCACCAGGCGCCGGAAAGCAAGGAATGACGAAAAATGTCATTTTTTTGTAATGTCTAATAAATATCAGAACGTGTGTCCGCCCTTACTTTTTACAAGAAATACTGGCAAGAAATCACCAGTATTTCCCGTCTATATATTGTCAGGATGCCGGCGCTTATCCGGATAAGTCAATGGTGTCTTGAACAGGCTGGTTTTGATAAGGGGAAGGGAGTATACCATGAAAAAGAAGATTATTGCGTTGATTCTGTTATGTTCCTTGATGGCAAGCATGAACATTGGCATGGCGCTTGCCGCTGACTATGGGACGGCTATTATTGACGGCCAGAATGCAGACCGGGTCCATCTAAGAGAGCGCGCAACCACAGGATCAAATTCGTTGGGCCTTTATTTCACAGGCACGCAGGTCCAGTGTGAATCTGACCCTGACGAAGCATGGGTGAAGGTTACTATCGGCAGCCAGACGGGTTATATGAGTTCCGATTATCTGTATCAAGGGACCGAGCCGGGAAGCATAAAGCCTAAACAGCCGGCGGCGGTGGTGAGTAACATAAAGGCGGGCAGTTGGGTAAACTTGCGCAACGAACCCTCCCTTCGTGGAGCAGTCTCAGGAAGAAGCTATAAAGGTGATAAGGTCACTGTACTTGGCGAGACCGTCACCAACTGGTACTATGTCAAGGTAGGCAGTCTATACGGATATATGATGTCTGGCTATCTGTCGGTTGGCGGTTCATCTCCCAGTACGCCGGGAAACTATGGGACGGCTGTTATTGACGGCCGGAATTCAGACCGGGTCCATCTGAGAAAACTTCCATCCGCAGGATCAAATTCGTTGGGTCTTTACTTCACAGGCACAAAAGTTTTGTGTAAATCTGATCCTGACGAAGATTGGGTGAAGGTCACTGTCGGCAGCCAGACGGGTTATATGAGTTCCGATTATCTGTATCGGGGGACTGATCCGGGCAGCGTCCGGCCCAAACAGCCGGCGGCGGTTGTGAAAAACATAAAGGCAGGCAGCTGGGTAAACTTGCGCTTCGGACCATCCCTTAGTGGAGCGGTCGCAGGAAAACTCTATAAAGGTGATGTGGTCACTGTACTTGGCGAGACCGTCAGCAACTGGTACTATGTCAAGGCAGGCGATCAATACGGATATATAATGTCCGACTATCTGTCAATTGGATATTAAACGCACAGCTCTTCCATGCGGATGGCCATAAGAGCCAAATATTCGAACTTGCGCACCTTTTAAACAATATTTATTAGGGCACCGTTTCACAAAGTGCGAAGCGGTGCCCTTTTTTCATGCGGTTATAGAGAACCAGGAAAACAACAGATGTGGTTGATTATCTGTGCGCCGCGTTGATCTCCTCAATTTGAGCGGTCCTGATTGCCGGAGCACAGGCTGCGCACGGAATCAAATCAGTAAAATTAGGATTCTCCAGTTCACTATATGTGAAGGCTGTCAAGGGCAGGTACTTCGCCCGTACGTCGGGGCAGTTATCAACGCTGTGATAATACTTTCCGCCATCCGGATTGTAATATAAAGGCGTGTCACCGCTTGGTGTGGGAAGCTGCCGGCCTTTGTAATCCTCCCAAATGAGTACTTTCGTATTTACCTTAAGGTTTTTCCAAAGCCAGGCCATATTGACGCCATCAGGATTCTTCTTGCGCTGTACACGAACGCAGCCATGGCTTGCCTTGAAACCAAGCTTGGGTTCGGTGTTTTCGAAGTATTTGCTGCCGTCGGCTGCAATCACATAAGGTACCTGATGAATGTAGTTGCCATTATTGAACCGTAAACCCATATCACAAAGCAAATTCTCGGCCGGAAACTGCCCCACCCTGCTTACAATCAAATATTCCCCGGCCTGCGTTTCATTGTACGGCTGTTTTTCATTGGGCAAGCCTGTGGAGATGAGCAGGCTTGTAAGCAGCTTTCCTTCGGTGAAAACATACATCCTCTGAGTCAGCTTATCAATCACCAGGCCGTATTTGGAATACGGTTTTTTCTCTTCCAGAAGCTTTGTTTCAACGTATCCCTGTACCATTTCACCCCACACTTTTACCTTGCTGCCTGAAAATGAGCTGGAGTATGCTTCCACCAGGCTCCAGCCGCTGTCCAGTTTTTCGAGCACACGTACGCCTTGGGAAGTATATGTTACTTCGCCGACAGGGCCGGCCTCCTTATCCGGTTGGGAACGAAGCTTATAGGCTTGCCTTTCATTCCCTTTTATTACGGTGATAGGCTGCATCATCACTTCCCAAATGCCTGATTCATTTCTAATGTCTATTGGCAGCGTCCAATAATTTGTTTCACCCGGCATCGGTTCATGGAAACTGAAGGAAGCTGGAGATATGGAGCTTTCACTGCTGGTGGACTCATTCACATCATGAGAATCAGATATGTTCTCCATAAGGGCCGGACCGGATAGGCTCATAAAGATAGCAGCTATTATGAAGGAAATCATCCGATGTTTTTTTTTCATGATAAACCTCCGGAAGTGTATGCCCAATTATAGCAATATTTGGCACACGATTACAATCGATCAATTGTAAAAATTGTATATGCTTCCGGCAATCTACCCTCGATTGCGTAAATGCCTTGGTCGTAAACCGGTTAGGAGATACTTTGAACGGCACAGGATGCTTGCGCCTCCGGAGCGCCCTGCCTGCGGACCTTTTTCCGTGAGTAAAGGTAAATGCCTACCTGGCCAAAACCCGTCAGCGCCCATGTGACCGGATAGCATGCAAAGAGCACGATGATTGTGGGGAACCAGGCAAAGACCGTAGCCAGCCAGACAATACGCATGAGGCAGGCACCTATCAGCGTGCAAAGCATGGGCAGCAGGGAAAATCCCATACCGCGGGTAAGGCCCGGATACACGTTCATCATGCCGCAGGTAAAGTATGCAATCATCATAACGTTCAGACGCTGTATGCCAAGGTTTATGACTTCCGGATCAGATGTGTAAAAGCCGATCAGGGGCCTGCCCAGGAGCATTGTCAATCCGCCCAGCAGGATCCATGTGGCAAAGATCAGCACCGTGCAAACCTTTGCGATGGTATCAATCCTGTCATACTTCTTTGCACCCATGTTCTGCCCGGTGAAGGAAATGGCAGCGTTGTAATAAGCGTTCGTTGCGGTGCCCACGAAACCTTCCACATTGCTTGCGGCAGAGCTGGCCGCCACCATGGTGGAACCGAAAAAGTTGACGGCCGATTGGATCAGCACATTGGAAATGGAAAAAAGCAGACCCTGCAATCCGGCAGGCAGGCCGATCTTCACAATCGCCTTCAGTTTGATTAAATCAATGCGCAATTGGCGCGGCATAAACCGTATGGCGCTATCGGATCTGTAAAGGCAGATCAAGATCAGAACCACCGACAGGTACTGGGAAATGATCGTAGCCCATGCCACGCCGTCCACGCTCATATGCAGGACGATCACGAAGAACAGGTTTAATAACACGTTTAAAATGCCGGTTATGACAAGGTAGTACATCGGGTGGCGGCTGTCGCCCACGGCTCGCAGGATGGCCGAGCCGAAATTGTATACCATGCTGGCAGGCAGGCCGATAAAATAAATTTTCATATATAGCTCCGACAAATCAATGATGTCTGCCGGAGTACCCATCATAATAAGAAGCGGCTTGCAAAACACAAAACCCGCTACCATAACAATCAGGCCGCTGATAATGCTAATGGCGATGGAGGTATGAACAGACCGGCTCACATCATCCGGTTTATTGGCTCCGTAATCCTGCGCTACGACAACGCTTGTGCCTACCGACAAGCCCATAAACAGGTTGACGATAAGGGTGATAAGCGCACCCGTCGCGCCTACCGCAGCCAGGGCTCTGCTGCCCGAAAACCGTCCGACAACGATCATATCGGCGGCGTTGAACATAAGCTGCAGCACGTTCATTGCCATAATGGGCAGGGAAAAAATCAGTATTTTTTTGAAAATCGGACCGTTGCACATATCCATGTCATGATTTTGGGAGGCCATAAGAATAACCGCTTCCTTCGCCTAAATAAAAAATGCGATATAAAAAGGCTCGTGTATGAATGAGCCTTCTCATGGATTCCGTACCGGCGTTCATTATAACATATAATGCGAAAGAGTCAAAATAATGCGCACCGGCCAAAGCTTGGCCGGTGCGCAAGGCAGCTTTTGCTTTTTTAGTTGGTGGCGGGGGCACCGGTAACCAACGCCAGAACTGATTGGGGCAGGTACTGCATGGCGCCCATCAGGCTGGCCAAGGCAGTCTGCGAGGCTGTTTGAGACCAGGCAGTGAGTTCTTCCATGGTCATTTTGCCCAGGCGCACGCTGTCGGCGGAAACTTCGGGGTATGCTACAGGATCGCCTGATACGGTGGATGTATTGATGGTCAGCGCAGGGCCTTCGATGCCGGTCATGGCTACGGTCAAGACTTCATCCGTCTTTACATCCTTGCCGTCGAAGGTGGTATTGGATTTGTTGTCCAGGGTAACGCTGATGGGCATGCCGCCGGCGTTGAGATTAACGCCCAGCTTCCAGGTATCGTCCGCGGTGGTTTCGGTTGCTTTTTCTTCGCCGGTGAAATCAAGGGCAAGCGAGAAGGCTTCGGCCCCGTTTTCAGTCGCACCGGCTTCCAGCTTCCAGGCTTTTACGGCAGCAGGTGAGCCGTCGGCAGGCGCTTTATCGCTGAAGGCAAGGCGGAAAGAATCGGCAGCTGTGCCCGCATCGAGCGTAAACTGGCTGGTCACGTCAGAACCTTCTGTTTTGCTGTAGATGCCCAGAAGGAAGTTGAAATCCTCGGCAGCGGTACCGGCGGTGCTGGCAAACTGGCCCTTGATTTCGGTGGCAGGGGTGTTGCCCTTGTCATCCATCAGCATGGTAAGGGTTACGGGCTGCTTCATGGAAGGAGCGGCATTCTTCGCAAAGGATGCGGGCATGTCCTTGATCCCCTGAAGAAGCTTTGCTTTATCTTCGTCTTTCAGCTGGCTTGTACCAGCGGAGGCGGAAGAAAGGAAGTTAACAAGTTCATTGAAATTGTCTTCCTTGGCTGCCCAATCGGATACGATCTGCAATAGCTGCTGAATCTGTTCGGCACTGATGCTGTAAACCACCTGGGTGGTTGCAGTGTCATGCTTTTCACTTTCAAATGTGCCGGCGATCATTTGAGGGGCGGACATGATGCCGGTCGCCCAGGTGGTAATGGGTGTGATCAGATCCGCCTGCAAACTTTCCTGATTGAACTCAGGCAGTTTGAAAGGCATTGCGAATACCTCGGTATCGGCGCCGGATGTTTTGGCGGTGAGGATGCCGGTAATTATGGACTTGTAGCTATCCATCTGGGACTTAAGCTGTGCAAGCGCATCGGCATCCATCCCGGATTTTTCCGCGGCGTCAAGGGCTGCGTCGGACAAGGTGAAATAAAGCTGCGCAAACTCTTCCGGGGTGAAAGACAAAACGCTGTCCCCCAGCAGGCTGCTCATGAGGTGGAGCTCTTCTCCTTTTGTAAAGGCCGTGAAGGACAGGGCGGGCTGATCCTGCAAAAGCATGGAGAAGGAGCCCAGGGAGTTCTCGCTGTCTTTCTGGCTGGTGGTTTTGATGCTCAGGGTTTTGAGCACATCCGCGACCATGCTAAGGGTTGGATCCTGGGAAAGAAAATCTCCGGGAACAAAGGTTACAGTGGTATTCAGGCTGCGGCCTGCATCCTGCGCCTTTTGTTCAAAAGCTTTAGCCGCGCTTTCTCCCAGGGACAGGGAGGGCACCAAAAGAAGCGCCAAAGCCATGACAAGTGCGGTTATTTTACGAAGATTCATAGGAAACTCCTTTCATTATTATCTATCAATCAGGTACAAATTTATTATATATGGAAATTTGATCTTTGTCATCATCGTATTTTGTCGATTACTGTTCTTATAGCTTTACTGATTTCTTCATAGCATGTACAACGGCATATGTTGGACTGCATCCAGGTGTCTACGGTATCATCATCAGGTTTTGAGTCATGGTTCAAAAGCGCGTGGGCATTCATTATAAAACCCGGCGTGCAGTAACCGCACTGCATGGCGAAAAAGTCTGCAAAGGCTTCTTGAAGGGAAGTGTTTTGCAGCCCCTCTGCGGTGATGATTTCGTGGCCGGGCGCCTCCACCGCCAGGCAAAGGCAGGATTTCATGGGCCAGCCGTCCATGATGACGGTACAGGCTCCGCAATCCCCATTCTCACAGCCTGGCTTGCACCCGGTTAAACCCAGGTTGTCCCGCAGCACATCCAGAAGCGTCTGATTAGGATATACAGCCGTTTCAACAGGCTGGCCGTTGATTGTAAGGGTAATGAGCGTTTTTCCGTCTATACGCCTCATGTTTTCAATCCTCTAAGCTTTGCCGCCGCATCGTTCAGCGCCCCTTCCAGCCTGAAAAGACGGTATTCCGCGGAGCCTGAAGCGTCGCTCAAGGGTTCTTCCTTCATCTGGCTGCGAAGCTGGCACGTTAGATTTTCGGGGTCAGTACAAGCACCGGCCATTGGAAAATGAAAACGGACTGGGTAATGGTATAACCCGCTTACCGCCGCCTCCATTACACCATCTTTTTGAATGGCTGCCAGCGTGAAAAGAGGATAGCCGATTTTTTCGCTCACCACATGCTTCGCATGCACAAAGGGCAAGCCGGAAAAAATCATATCAAAGGAAAAGCGAACGAAAAATTCCCCCGGCTTCAGGCTGAGCATGGGGTTAAGCAGCGCGTTCAGGCTTGCGGTACGGCTTCCTTCCGGTCCATATAGCTCCGCCTTGGTATCAGAGAGCATAAGTGCCAGCATAGCCTCATGGTATATAACCGTTCCCGCGATGTTACCGCCCAGGGTGATCTTACATTGGGCGGTATGGTCCGCTACGCGCTGGCAGCACTTGGTAAGCAGAGGAAAGCCGTTCCAGCAAGCCACATCGTTCAATGTCTCCGCTGCGCCAACTTTCAAACGATTGTTTTTATTGCCGAATCCTTTCATTTCGGGTATGCATTTCAAATCGATCACCGCGCCAAAGCGTATGCTGCCCACCCGTCCCATGGTGATGATCTCCGTCCCGCCGGTGTAGTACAGGGGCGTAAGGCTGCGGCTTACACAGTCGCTGTAAGCATCCGCCGCTTCTTGTAGCGTTTCGGGAGCTAAATAGGCAAAGGGGAAAGGGATCATGTACATACCCCCTTTCCCGAAAGCCTCCATACCTTTTCAAACGTCAAAGGCAGTTCATCCATTTCTTTGCCGGTGGCAGCAACCAGGGCATTGGCCAGGGCGGGAGCCATGCCGATTGCGCCGTGTTCGTTGATGCCGCGGTATCCAAAGGGGCCGTCCTTGTTGGGCGTTTCCAAGAAGGCCACATCGTAGGCGGGACTTTCGCCAAAATGCATGACCTTATAGATACGGAAACTGGATTCTAGAAGCTGTGCCCGTTCGTTATACGTGAAATGCTCCCGTGTCGCCACGCTCAGCCCCATATGTATGCCGCCTGTGATCTGCCCGCGGCTGTTGGCGGTATGAACAACCTTTCCTTCATCGATGGCGGTCACGGCATGTAATAGGCGGTAAGTGTGCTCCTTTTTGTCATATTCAATTTCCACTGCCTGCGCTGCCGGCGTCCAATAGGGGCCGCTTCTTCCCTGGCCGGTTTCTGTATCCAGGGTTGTGATGTGCTCCATGACATAGCTTCCCCGGCCTATCACCTGGCCGCCGATGGAGATGCCGTTTTGCAGCTTCAAACCGCCCACTAGATGCCGTATCTCCACAAACACGTCAGGATCGCTTACCTGGTAAACCTTTTCATTACCTACTTCCAAATGGCCTGCCTGGCATCTCAATGCTACGGCGGCCGTCTTTTTTAGCTGTTCTATGGCGTCGTCCGCCGCTGACAAGACCGCGTTGCCGGCCATGAAGAGGGACATGCTGGCAACGGTTTTCCAGTGCTCAGGGGATACCCTTGTATCGATCGTCTCTTTGACGAAAATCCTTTGCGGGTCCATATGCAGCTTTTCGGCTAAAACCTGGCGGATGGATGGTACGAACCCCTGGCCGCATTCCACCACGCCGCAGACGATGTTCACCGTGCCGTCCGCACAAAAGAGGATCACCGCCCCGGAGCTTGCGTCGGTGGGGGAGCTGGATGTTTTTGTAAGGCATGCCAGGCCTTTGGCCCTCACCTTGTCCTTCCCTGCGGGAATGACCTGCCCTTCCTCCCACCTGATCATTTGCGACGCCTTATTCAGGCAGCCTGTGGGATCGCCGAAATTGCTTTTTGTTGTTTTCACCTGGGTAGGTGTTGTACCGCCCTCCTTGTTCAGGTTCAGTAGCCGAAGGCTAGCCGCATCTATATTCAAAGCTTTTGCCAGCTTATCCATCATTCGTTCCATGCAAAAGGTGGATGTATCATGACCGAAACCCCGGAAGGAGGTGGCGTATACGTGATTGGTATACACACAATAAGCGTCGCATTGTATATTGTCTATCGCGTAGACCTCTCCGGTATTGCAGGCAGCGGCATATGCCATCCTGGGTCCTGAATCGGCGTACCCGCCAGTATCGATATAGTAGGCGGCTTCCAAGGCGACAATCTTCCCGTCCTTTTTCGCACCGATTTTCATTGTACAGTCGGCCCCAATTTTGCAGCCTACGGAAGTGAAGCATTGTTCCCTTGGAAAGGTAAGGGCAACCTTTTGCCCGCCTGCGGCCTTGGATGCAATATAGGCCAGCATTTCGGGATGGCCGTTTACTTTTCCGCCGTAAGCACCGCCCACTGGGAAGCCGAATATCTCGATCTGCCCTTCGGAAAGCTGGAAATGGGATGCGATCGTATTTCGAAGATTGTGCGGACCCTGCGTGGAGGTTTCAATAACAACCGTTCCGTCACCCTTGATAAATGCGGTGGCGGTGCGTGTTTCCATATAGCTGTGCGCGGCCTGGGGCAGTATAAAATGCCCTTCCACCGTCACCTCGCTTTTTTTCCATCCCGAATCCATATCTCCTTTGCGGATTTTGACATGGTTGACGATGTTGGTGTTCAGTTCCGGATGAAGGTCGCCGACCGCCTGCTTGTATTCAGCCATCCTTGGGTGAAGCAGCGGGGCTTCGCTTGACACAGCGTAGATTACCGAATTCACCACGGGCAAAGGGTCGTACGTAACCTTGATGCGGGACGCGGCCTGCACTGCCTGCCACTTTTCATGGGCGACCACCAGCGCCACTGGCTCCCCGCAATAACGCACGGTTTCCCGGGCCAATAGGGGCATATCTTCGATCTGACTTCCGATAAGTACCGCGCTGTCTTCCCCTGTTAATATGGTTATCACACCCGGCACTGAAAGAGCTTCCTGCATGTCGACAGACCGGATGATTCCATGGGCTTCCCCCGATACGTGCAGCATGGCATGCAGGCAGGATGTCTCTATTTCATCTTTGACATAATGCAATTTTCCGGCGGCTTTATCCATTGCATCTGGCCGCCGGAGCGAAATTTCCAATACGCTTTCAGCCATGAAACGCCATCCTTTATTTGGTTTACTGCTTTTATGCTTCCCAAGGATTTGACATTTATTTATGACCTTATTTGAAATGCTGGAGATACTGAAGTGACCCCAAAAAGTTAGACAAAAAGGCGAGTCAGGCAACCAGGAGGGCTTGGCGTCTGTGTTCAGCAGGCGTCAGGCCCTTCAGCCTTTGCTTCAGGCGGCGGTTGTTGTAGTAATCCAGAT
>JAEZJP010000026.1 GCA_023415715.1 Bacillota bacterium | reverse complement strand
GAATGCGAGCGTGGCCTGTAAGCCGAGTTCTGTCGTGGACGGTCATCTATCCAGGCCTGCAGTTGCCAGCAGGCTCAAGCGATTACCCGGGAGCATGACGGGCCGCCATATACGCTCCCCTTTCAATCTTGCACCGGGTGGGGTTTACATCGCGGACAAGTCGCCAAGCCGCGGGTGAGCTCTTACCTCGCCTTTCCAGCCTTACCGCACTTTCATGCGGCGGTATATCTCTGTTGCACTTTCCTTGGAGTCGTCTCCACCGGCCGTTAACCGGCACCCTGCCCTACGGTGCTCGGACTTTCCTCATGCCAAAAGGCACGCGGCCGCCCAGCCACCTCGCATATCTCAAGGTAGAATAGCACAGCGCCGCTTCCCTTGTCAATGGATATTGCTTCATGTAGCAGGGATTTTCTTAGTTTACGTTGTATATATGTATATGCGCAAGCGTATATATGGATTGTGGAAACAAACCAAATCTCCCATAATCCATGGAAAGGACGGCTGCCCATGAATCCCCGGGAAGTACAGGAGCAGGAAGAACAGTTTCGCTTAAGCCCGCTGGCCATGTGGAGCATCCGTTCCAGAGGCCGGGAGAAACCCCTTGAACCTTGTCCCCTGCGCACGGTGTTCCAGCGGGACAGGGACAGGATCATTCACTGTAAAAGCTTTCGCCGCCTGAAATTCAAAACGCAGGTGTTTTTATCTCCCGAGGGCGATCATTACCGCACGAGGCTGACGCATACGCTGGAAGTAGCCCAGGTGGCAAGGACGCTGGCCAGGGCGCTTCGGCTGAACGAGGATCTGACTGAGGCCATCGCCTTGGGTCATGACCTTGGGCATACCCCCTTCGGCCATATCGGAGAACGTTCGCTGGATGCCTTACTTCCGGAAGGTTTCCGCCACAACGAGCAAAGTTTGCGCGTAGTGGAAAAGCTGGAAAACGAGGGGCAAGGCCTGAACCTCACCTGGGAAGTGCGCAACGGAATCCTCTGCCACAGCGGCAAAGAAGAGCCTGCCACCTTGGAGGGATTTTGCGTGGGCCGGGCCGACAGGATCGCCTATATCAACCATGACATCGACGACGCGATTCGGGCAGGAATCTTAAAACCTAGCGACCTGCCCAAGGATTGTTTGCAGGTTTTGGGTCAGACCCATGGCCAGCGGATCCATACCATGATACTGGACATCGTGGAAAACAGCATGGGCAAGAACCAGGTTTTGATGAGCGAATCAATTCTTCATGCAACCAACGCATTGCGGGCCTTCCTTTTTGATAAGGTATACCGGGAAGGCTGGCGGGAAGCGGAAGAAGCGCGGTGCGACCATGTGATCCGCACGCTGTACGGGTACTACATGGAGCATCCCGGAGAAATGCCTGAAGAATATAAGACAATCTGCGAAACCGAAGGCACCTGGCGCGGCGTTGCGGATTTTCTGGCCAGTATGACCGACAGGTACGCCATCCGGTTGTATGTGAAGCTGTTTGTTCCCTCCGGTTTTCCCGCCTCATGATGGAAATTGCCGGAAATCGTCAATTGGAAGCCGAATTTGTTGAAAAATGTGCAGGAAATGACGCTTATACGGCGAATGAAGGATAGCAGGTGAGCAATGCATGGCAGGACGGTTCCCACCCGCATGGTTGGACGAGCTTCGCGCCCGGGCCGACATCGTGCAAGTGGTGTCCACTTACTTGCCGCTTAAAAAGAACGGGCATAGATATTGGGGTCTGTGCCCGTTTCACAACGAAAAGACAGCCTCCTTTTCCGTTGACAGCCAACGCCAGCTGTATTACTGCTTTGGCTGCAAGGCGGGGGGAAGCGTGATCCAGTTCGTAATGGAAATGGAGCACATGGATTTTCCCGAAGCGGTGCTTCACCTGGCCGAAAGGCTGCATATGACCCCGCCAGAGGTGAAGGAAGACGAAGCATATCAGGCGGCAAGAACGCTCAAGGAAAGGCTGATAAGCGCCAACCGGGCTGCCGCCCAGTTTTATCATCAACGGCTGTACTCCCGGGATGGCGAAATCCTGCTTGACTACCTGAAAGGCCGCGGGCTGGACGATGGAGTGATCCGCAAGTTCGGCCTGGGCGCCGCCACCGGAGGCCGTGCAGAACTGACAGATTTTTTGCTCTCCCAAGGATATACCCTGGACGAGACCCAAAAAGCGGGGCTGACACTCCTTAGGGAAGGCAAAACCATTGATATGTTCCGCAACCGGGCAATGTTTCCCATCATCGACCTGTACGGGCAGGTGCTGGGATTCGGCGGCCGGGCTACCGGTGATGCAAAACCCAAGTATCTCAATACGCCGGATACCCCGGCCTTCAATAAACGGCTGGGGGTGTACGCCGCCAATCTTCTGCGCAAGGTGCGCAACCTTCAAAGGGTGATCCTGGTGGAAGGGTATATGGATGTGGTGGCGCTTTCCCAATTCGGCGTGGAAGGCGTGGTGGCCACATTGGGCACTTCCCTCACCCAGGAGCAGGCGCGGCTTATAAAGCGCTTTGCGCCGCAGGTTTGGGTAGCCTATGATGGGGACAGCGCCGGCCAGCACGCGATACTCAGGGCACTGGATATATTCGAGGCTGAGAGCATTCCCGCCAAGGTTTTGTCTTTTCCCGATAATCTGGACCCTGATGAGTATATCCGCCGGGATGGCTTGACCGCCTTTACGGAACTTGACCCCATGAGCCCTGCAGAATACCGCATGGAGCGCAGAGCGGAGGAGTTCGACCTTTCCACCCAGGATGGGCGGACGGAATACGCCAAGGCCGCCGCCGAAATTCTGCGCCGGGTGACCCAACCTGTGGAATTGGAAAACCATTTGCAGAAGCTTGTTTTGCAGACCGGCTTTCCCAAAGAAGTACTTCAAGCACAGATTGGTATTTCCTTGCCGCCTGTCAAGAATAGCGCTTCCCCCCAAAGGGAAAGATTATCCACAAGGGCGGAGGACTTGCCGGACAGGGCGGAGCAGTCTCTTTTGTCCCTTCTGGCCACCGGGAGGCTGCCAAGCGGTACCATAACCCACGAGGAATTCAAAGATCCGTTTATGAAGCAATTATGCCAGGAACTGCAAAACGGCGCAACACCTGCGGAGCTGATGGAATCGCAGACGGATGAAAAAAACCGCAGCCTGGCCGCCGAGATTTTTACAGCGCCCATTGAGGGCGAGCCGGATACGCTGATGCGCATGGCAGAGGAATGTCTGGACAAGCTGCGAAGGCAGCGCATTGAAGCCAAACTGACCGAACTGAAGCTTCAAATTCCCACCCTCAAGGGAAAGGAAAAGGAAGCGGCTCTTAACGAAACGGTTGCGCTGATGCAGCGCCTGAACCAACTCAAACCAGGCAGATAGTATAGCCGGCGCCGTTTTGCTGTGTTCCGGTCCTGCCGCTTCTGGGCTTTCCACCGCAGGTGGAGAAAAGGAGTGATTTTGTTGAGCATGACGCCCGATGCACGTCAAGCCAAACTCAACGACCTGTATGAGCAGGGAAAAACCAAAGGGACCATGACGTACAAGGACATCATGAACCAGTTGGT
>JAEZJP010000262.1 GCA_023415715.1 Bacillota bacterium | reverse complement strand
GCTTACATCCTCCGCCTCCAACAGGACGCTGCCGGTGGCGCTGAGCTTTTTCAATCAGGCGTTTTCCTATGACTATACGCGCATGTTTGCCGCGCTGACGATCGTGGTGATGCCGGGCATCCTTTTGTATATGTTCGCCCAGGAGCAGGTCACGGCCTCGGTGGCATCCACCGGAATCAAAGGGTAGCGTATACACAAGCATGCAAAAAAATCCCGGTGTATTCTCATTAAAGTTATTAAGAACAAGAGAGGATGCCTCCGAAGGTCCAGGGCTCCGGAGCCGAAGCGCCGCCTGTGGCTCCGGAACACCGCCCCTGCCAGTGGCAGAATAGGGCGGCGTGGAGGAGGCTGGCGAAACAAGCGATGCGAGCGGTAGCGAGTCAGCGCGCCGATTGAGCCAGATGGAGGGATAAAGCGAGGCGGAGGAGGCTGGCGAAACGAGCAGTGCGAACGGTAGTGAGCAATGCGACGATTGAGCCAGATGGGTAGGAAAGCCCTGGTCGCCCCCGCAGGGGCGAAATACTTCTGAAAACATACTAAGAGCGTTAAAAATGCCTTGGACCGCTCTTTACAAGCGGATGAACCAGTGCTATAATGATCCCACAAACGCAAAAACGTTTTTGCGAACAGAAATAACAAACGGCCGAATGAATGAAGCAAAGGGGAACGATATTTTGGCTGCAACCATCAAGGAAGTGGCGCTCCGCGCGGGGGTAACCATCGGCACGGTATCACGGGCGTTCAACGGCTATTCCGACATCAAGCCGGAAACCAAGGAGCGTATCGTGAACGCGGCAAGGGAACTCAACTATACCCCCAACGTCAGCGCCCGCAGCCTTTCGGCGAAAAAACCCCCCAACATCGGCCTGATCATATCCGGCTTGCTGGAAGGCGACAGCCGGGACAATGGCGTGTATCTCATATTGCAGGGTGTTTTTGAATATGCTCTTTCCAGCAGGCTGGAGGTGGCGCTGTACACCACCGACTCCAAGGAGCAGAGGAGCCGTACCTATACCCAGTTTTGCAAGGAGCACAGCCTTTCCGGCGCAATACTCAGCGGCATCACCACGGACGATGTGTACCTGGCGGAACTGATCGATTCCAAAATTCCCAGCGTGGCCATCGACGTACCTATCATCAGCAAAACGGCGGGCTGGGTATCGGTGGACAATACCGCAGCCGCGAAAGAAATGGCCAGGTACCTGATCGCAAAGGGCCACCAGCATATCATGGTGGTGGGCGGCAAAATGAATGCCGCGGTGAACATGGCCCGCATGTCCGGCGTTCAGGCTGCCTTTGAGGAGGCCGGCATCCCCCTCACGGAAGACCGGGTGCTGCATTGCGATTTCAGCGAGGATATCGCTTATAAAAAGATACGCGCTTATCTAGCCTCTCACGGCAAGGGACATGCCACCGCGCTGATGTGCTTCAGCGACATCATGGCCTTGGGCGCCATGCGGGCCGTGCGGGACAGCGGCTATTCCGTTCCGGACGATTTTTCCATCACCGGCTTTGACGGCCTGGCGATTTGCGAGTTTACCATACCGAGCCTTACCACCGTCAGCCAGAACATGCGGCAGATAGGGTATGAAAGTGTGGCCTTGCTTCATGAAATGATGCAGGGCAGCGCCCAGAGCTGCCACCGGGTTCTTTCGCACCGCCTGGTGGAGCGGCTTTCGGTGAAGCCTTATACCGGAGGCTGAACAGGTTCTTTTTTCGGCTGGTCTCAAAAACGTTTTTGTTCCTCTTCCAAGGATCTCGGCAAAGCGTTCCGCTTTTTTCATTGTTCTCCCTCTGCTGGTGAATATAGTTATTCTGCGGTAGGGGGGAGAAGAGCAATGCGAATCGCAAAAACGTTTTTGCTAAAGATAGTATAATTATCAAGGAGGAAGAACCCATGAAAAAGCTGGTAGCCCTGACCCTGTGCCTGGCGATGCTGCTTGGCCTGAGCGGTATTGCTCTGGCGAGCTCCGAAAAAATCGTCATCACCGTGACCCACTGGGGCGAAGTCACCGAAAACGACCCGGAAAAGATGATCATCGACAAATTCAACGCCGAGAACGACAAGAACATCCAGGTAGCCTATGATGTAGTGCCCGGCGACGGCTACGGCGACCGCCTGACCACCTCCTTCTCCTCCGGCGAAGGGTATGATATCTTCGCTTCCGGCGAAGGTGACTTCTACAAGTGGGTCGACAAATCTCTGGCCCGTCCCTTGGACGACCTGATCGCTGCCGATACCGCCTGGAAGAACGAGATGGCCGAATCCATCTACAACATGGGCAAAATCAATGGCCAGCAGTACTACCTGGTGCGGGACTACAACCCCCTGTGCCTGTGGTATAACAAGGACGTATTTGATTTAAACGGCGTAAGCTATCCCAACAGCGACTGGACCTGGGATGACCTGATTGCTGCCGCCAAGAAGCTCACTGTGAAAAACGCGGACGGAACCTACAAGTCCTTCGGTTTCAACGCCCAGAGCTGGACCTACGCGGTTCTCACCTATATGCAGTCCCAGGGCGTGGAAATCCTGAGCCCCGACGGCACTACTGTGGAAGGCTACCTCGACAGCCCCGAAGTGGCCAAAGCGATGGAACAGTATGTGGCCATGAGTGTGGGCGACGAGCGCATCTCACCCTCCGCGGCCGACCTTGACACCTTCGGCGATTCCACCGCCATGTTCGTAAACGGCAACCTGGCCATGACCATCAACGGCGGCTGGATGAAGTCCGGTCTCGACTCCGCCAAGTGCAACTACGGCACCGCCCTTGTGCCCGGCAACCATCAGGAATACCTGTGCGCTTCCGCCTATGCCATCGGCAGCCGCTGCAAGAACCCCGAAGCGGCTTGGGAAGTCATCAAGGCCCTCACCGGCGCGGAATGCACGGCACTTAAGGTGCAGTACTCCGCCGTGCTGCCCACCATCGACGCCCAGCTGGAGACGCTCAAGGCCAACATCGGCGAAAACGCCTTGGGGATGATCGAATCCCTGAATTACGGCGTGCAGCCCGTGGGCCTGCGTTCCAAGGTTGGCAATCCCGCCGCTGCCGCCTTTGACGCCGCTTTGCAGCGCATGATCTTCAAAGACGGCACCACCGATCAAATCTTGAAGGATGCCGTGGCCCAGGTGGCAGAAGCCTTGGCAGAGTAACTTTTTCTTGATCATCCCAAAGTTTGAAAATATGTGAATGACGCGCTATAAAGCCTTCCCCTTGAGGGCTCCTCCACTCTGCCCCCGCCAGTGGCGGAAATGGGCAGGGTGGAGGAGGCTGGCGAAACGAGCAATGCGAACGCAGTGAGCAGTGCGACGATTGAGCCAGATGGAATAGGTGGCGCCGCAGCGCCGGATAAGGTGTTTGCAGCAAGTGCATGAGCCTCTGATGACACCTCATCAGTCTCCTTCGTCGACAGCTTCCCCTCAAGGGGAAGCCTTTTGGGAAGCCTGCCTCTTGAGGGAGGTGCTCCTACCTGGCTCAATCGTCGCGGTGTTCGCTGCGCCCCGCTTCGTTAATCTTTGGCCGGGCCTGAAAGGTCCGCCGTTCAGGCCCGGCTTTTCTCAAAGATCATCCGTTATCTTGAATTTTCACGCTCCTGCCGGTAAGCAAGGAAGGAGAGGTTGTATTGATAAAGCTTGCGCCTGCCGCTCAAAGGCCTGCCATTTCCGCTTCCGCCCGAAGGCAGAACCTGTACGGTTATGCCTTTATCATGCCCTGGCTGATAGGGCTGTTTGCCTTTACCCTGATCCCCATGGTATTTTCCGCAGTTTTATCCCTATGCAAGTGGGATATCGTCACCGGCCTTCAAACCATTGACTTTGTGGGCTTCAAAAATTTTCAGAAGCTCTTTTCGGATAAGAAATTTTGGAAGGCACTTGAGGTCACTTTCAAGTTCTGCCTGATCTCCATCCCTTTTTATCAGATTTCCGCGCTGTGCATTGCCTTGCTATTAAACATGCGCATCCGTTTTATGCGGGCCTTCCGGCTTGTATATTTTTTGCCATACATCATCCCCGTGATCGCTTCTTCCATGATCTGGACGCAGATTTTCGGGGAATCCGGCCTTTTGAACCAGGCGCTGGCGCTGTTTCAGATCAAAGGGCCGGCCTGGCTGAACAACCCCAAAACATCCCTGTATGCGCTGATCATCATGGGGGTATGGGGCATAGGCAGCACCATGATCATTTACCTGTCCGGCTTGCAGGGTGTGAGCGAGGAAATTTACGAGGCGGCGGAGATCGACGGCGCGACGGGCTTTCAGCGTTTTTTCAGGATCACGCTGCCGCTGATATCTCCCACGGTTTTTTTTAATATCATCATGGCGATCATCGGCTCGTTCCAGTATTTCACCCAGGCGTTTGTGATGACGGAAGGCGGGCCGCTTAATTCCACGCTGTTTTATAACCTGTACCTGTACATCAAGGCATACAAGGATTATCAAATGGGCTATGCCGCTGCCATGGCCTGGGTGATGTTCTTTATCATCATGGCGCTGACGCTGCTGGTGGTAAAAAGCTCCAGCTTCTGGGTCTACTATCAGAACGACGATAAAATGTGAACCGGGGAGGGACTTCATTTGCCGGCAAAAAGAAAAGGCCGCTATAGCAAGGCCGCCCGCCGGATCGGCAGAATTTTGGCCATGGCAATATTGCTGGCCGGCGCCGTGATCATACTGATACCCCTGGTATGGACCGTTTGCATGGCGCTAAAGCCCGCCGGTGAAATTTATTCCGGCCGGTTTTTCCCGACTCAATTGGCGTGGGGGAACTTCGCCCAGGCGATCACATCCATCCCGTTTTTCCTTTACCTGTGGAATACACTAAAGATCGTCATCCCCAACGTGATCGGCATGGTCGTTACCTGTTCCCTGGTGGCCTACGGCTTTTCACGCTATCAGTTCAGAGGCAAGCGGATCTGGTTCCTGATCCTGCTGGCCACCATGATGCTTCCCGGACAGGTCACCATGATCCCGCAGTTTTTAATGTACAGGATGCTGGGCTGGGTGGGTTCACCATTGCCTTTGATCGTGCCGGCCTTCTTTGCCGTAAGCGGCTTCAACATTTTTCTTCTACGCCAGTATATGGGCGGTATCCCCAAAGACTTTGACGAGGCCGCCACCATCGATGGGGCCAGCCCACTGCGCACCTATTCCAGCATCATGATGCCCATGTGCAAGCCCGTTCTCACCGCTATCACCGTGTTCACCTTCATGGGCGGCTGGAACGATTTCAACGGCCCGCTGATCTACCTGTACGACAGTTCAAAATTCACATTGTCCCTGGGCATCTCTTTCTTCAAAGGCTTGTATGTAAGCAAGTGGAACCTGCTCATGGCGGCTACGCTGCTGATCATGCTGCCGGTATTGGTGCTTTTCTTCCTGGCCCAGGATTATATTATCGACGGCATCGCTATCTCCAGCGGCGCCAAGGGCTAACCCCCGAGGAGTGTTTCATATATGAAGGCAACCACCAAAAGCGCCTTACGCAAATATGTTTGCGCCAGCGAGCGCGTGAAGCTGATCGGCAGCCTGGATGGGCTTTTTCCGGATTTCGGCCACCATGAGGAAAAAGAGATGGGCGGGCTGTGGCTGCACCCCATCAAGCTGCTGGACGGCTTCTGGCTGCGCTTTTGCGACAAGGCCAGCGAAAATGTGGATACCTGGATCATTGCCGACGGCTTTGAGAACATGCCGGAGGGAAATCTGTTTACCTACCGGAGCGGCCTGGGCCACACGCCCGTGACCATCGACCGCTTCCAGCTTGCCCCGGAAGGGGTAAACGGTGTGACCGTCACCTATACACTGCGCAACCATTCGGAGAAAGCAAGGCCGGTATCGCTGGAATTCTTTGCCCAAACAGATTTGAGGCCTGTGTGGTTTTCCGATACCGCGGGGATACGCCGCGGGGAGAAGGACGAGGGGGCCTGGTACCCGGAGGACCGGCTCTTTTACGCAAGGGACTGTGAAAACGAATGGCACGTAGCATTAGGCTGCAGCGAACCGCCGTCTAAAGCATTGACAGGCAGCCGCCGGGGTCCGCAAAACACCAGCCACCGGGGCGTGGGTGTGAGCCTTTTTTTTGAGTTTGCCTTAAAGCCCGGCGAAACAAAGAATATTGATTTTTATATCGCCGGCTCTTTTTTATCCCGGGTGGAATGTTTGCAGGAATACCGCAAGCTAAAAGCCGGGCGGGATTTTTTGAAGGAGAAGCAGTTACGGTATGATGCGCTTCTTGACCGCAGCCGCCTTAAGGTTTCGGATGCGGGCTTTTGCGAAATCTTCGACTGGGTGAAGGTGAATACCGATTGGCTCATCCAGGATTCCGGCCCGTATGGCCGCGGCCTCACCGCCGGGCTGCCCGAATATCCCTGGTGGTTTGGCTGCGACAACTGCTACGCCTTGCAGGGCATTTTGGCCATGGGCGAAACCAAGCTCTGCCGCGATACACTGGAGCTGATCCTTCATTATTCGGAGCAGCACAACGGCAACGGCCGTATCTTGCATGAGGTAACTACCGGCGGCGTGTGCGTGAACCCCGGCAACACCCAGGAGACAGCGCATTTCCTCACCATGGTCTTTCATTATTACCAGTGGACAGGGGATAAGAGCTTTGTGGAAAGGGCCTACCCCTACCTGCAAAAGTCCGTGGCCTGGCTTGACGCACAGGATGCGGATAACGACCTTTTCCCCAGCGGATATGGCATTATTGAGATCGCGGGCCTTCATTCGGAACTGATCGATTCTGCCGTGTATACGTGCGTGGCTTATGGCTGCTTTGGCACGATCTGCCGCCTGATGGGTAATACGGAGGAGGCTATGCCTTGGGAGGAAAAGGCGGAGCGGCTGAAGGAAGCCATCAATACAAAAATGTGGGATGAAGAGGCCGGGCTGTACTGCGACGCGTTTACCAGCTATCCCGAAGTTGCGAAAAACCAGGCTACCATCCTGGGCAAGGTGCAAAGCGCATTGCACCCTGAAATATCGGCCAGCTTCCGGGCGCTGCTTGAAAAAAAGAAACCCTTGGGCGATACGGAATCCGGCTGGATCATCAACCGCAACTGGGTGATCAATACCCCCATGGAAATGGGAATCGCCCCAAGGGACCAGGCGGAAAGGGCCTTAAGCCGCATGCATACCCCGGAATTCATTGGTCCCTACGGCATGTACTTAAGCGCGCTATTGCAAAACTCCACCATGACCATCTCCACAGGCGTTATGGCTGTGGCACAGGCGCGGTACGGCCACAGCGACCGTGCGCTGGAGCTGATAAACCGCATGTTTTCCACCTTCTCCAAATCCACACCGGGAACCATCAGCGAAATGTCGCCTGATTACGGCTGCTTTGTGCAGGCGTGGACGGCCTACGCGGCCATGGTGC
>JAEZJP010000196.1 GCA_023415715.1 Bacillota bacterium | reverse complement strand
GCCAAAGCCCGTACGGTAGATAGCGGCCATGACCCGGTTGCCCGTCTCTTCCGTGCCGTAGGCCAGAAAGGAATCGATGATGGAATACACCACGTTGAGCAGCATGATGGGTACCATTTGGGGCACGGTGATCTTCCAGAAGGAATCCCACTCCCCCGCCCCTTCCATGCGCGCCGCCTCATACGTGCTGGGGGGGATTTTTTGCAGGCCGCTCAAAAACAGCAGAATTTGAACCCCGGATTCCATAATCAGCGCAAAGACCCTGTTTACGATTTCATTAATGAAGTTCACGATCCATAGTGGAAGGCTGGCGCTGAGCATCACCTCTCTAAGCCCCGCGCTTTGAAAGATGTAGGCGTTTTGCGTGGCGCCCAATGTATTGCCGTTGATGATGCCCTGAAGCATCACATACGTAACGCCGCTGGTGATGATCACCGGCAGGAAAAACACGCTGCGGAAAAGGCCTTTGCCCCGGAACTTCTGGTTGAGCAAAACCGCTATAAAAAGGCTGAGGATCACAATCAAGGGCACCTTGTACAGCATTTCCAGCACCGCATCCGTCATAAGGGGCACGAACCTGGAATCCTTCAAAAGCATGAAGGCATAGTTGTTAAGCCCTACGAAGGTAAGCGCAAAGCCTGTGTCCGACATCTTGATGTCGCTTAAGCTGTACCACAGCGATTGGATCACAGGCGCGGCAAAGAAGAAAAGAAAGCCCAGCATCCAGGGCAGCACAAACAGATATCCCCAGCGGGATTTGCGCCGTTTCAGCCTGCCATAAGCCTTGCTTCGCATCATGGCGCATTCACCTCCACCGCAAGGAAGCCAAGGGCAGGAACGGTTTTCCCGTCCGCCAGCACAGCTTCTTCGCCAAAGTTTACATAAACGGCCAGCGTTTCGTATACGGTTCGTGTCACAGTACCGGAAAGGCGCTCATAATCTGTTATCCGCTCCGTGGCCACACGGCCCAAAACCTGATACAACGTATCGTAATCCTGCTTTACGGTATCTCGCCAGGCATCAAAATCGGGGGAGTACAGGAACATCATCCGGGAGGTAAGCAGCTCCTCCTTGTTTTGCTTTACAAAGGAGTACATGGGGCTGGCGCCGTATTCCAGGCATTTCAAAACCGCCTCCCGGGGGCTGGAATAGTGGTTCGTAGCGCCCATGGCGTAAGGGATGTAACCGTGGAACACCATCTGGTAAAAGGGAACGGTCTCGTTGCAGATGGCGTAATCGCTGCTGCCGGCGGGAACATTCACAAGGTGGGAGGCCAGCGCTGCCGCATAGCTGTTGCCGCAAGACAGCATAAGGCTTGGACTGACTTTCATGACATCGTTCAGCGTATCCCGGACGATTTGAGGCACATCGCCCCTGCCTGTTCCGCCGGTGCGGTTATCGCTGGTGCATATTTCGCCGAGGCCCTCCAGGGAAAGGTTTGGGATATTCAACGCTTTAAACTTTTCCATCAGCCTTCCGGCAAACAAGCGGTAGCGGGCGGGGGATAACAGATACCAGGGCGGGATCTCCCCGTTCACCGCTGCGCTGTCGTAATTCAGCTGATATTGCATCTGCGGGGCGTTGACGGGTGAAAGCACCGCATCAAACAAGGCGTTAAAGCCGTTGCCACCCTTATACACCCTTGTCAGATCAAAATCGAGGTACAGACCGCCGCCCTGATTTTGAAGCTTCCCGGCTAGAGCCGTAAGCTGCTCTCCCGTTCCCAAGCCGCTTTGCAGTTCCACGCTTTGGGGGATTTTTTCATAGGCGCTGTCCTTGACCCAATTTACATAACGCACCACCATTTGAGGGATTTGGAGGTCATCAGCCATACTTTCCATATCGGAAACGGTGGTCAGCAAAAAGGCTTTGGTGTACGGGAAGCCCAGGAACTGCGCCTGCTTTTTCACATAGCCGTATACATCAAGGTACAGGGGATACTGCCCTGATTGAACGCGCTTTTGAAGGCCTTGTTCCTCTACTAGGTAATCCCGGTACCTGTCCGCCATCCCCGCATAGGAGCTTTCCCTTTCTCCTGTCAGGCAGTAGTAGCGAACGGTATACGCGCCGCGGGTCAACCCCTCCCGCTCGCTGACGCCGGTAACGCGGGCATCAAACTCCTTTTTGTACATCATGATGGAGCCGCTTGAGCGATACTGAAACTCGCTGTACACATAGTTATAGCTGGTCAGGTTCGATACCCTGGCATGGATGACGGCCTTGGCGTCATTCTCCGTAATCACCGCCAGGAACCCGTGATCCCGGCCGCCGCTGCCGAACACCGGCAGCCTGGCCACAGCCTCGTTTTTAGGTGCGGTCATTTGCAGCACTGAGGCCGAGCCCACCTGCCCCTCCACGCCATAATCCTTGCCGTAAAGCTGCGCCCGGTACTCCGCCATGGCGGTTTCGCCGTTGTTGTACTTGATCAACGCCCCGGAACCGTCCGGAACGAACAGGTACCCTTGCGCCGTTGTATCCTGACTGTCAAAGGCAGGCCAGATGTCCAGGGAGGAAACGGTGTTTGCCCCCCTTGTTTCCAGGCCGTCCACGGGAACGCTGATTTCCACATAGTCATCCTTCAGGCGGTAGATGACGGTGACGGCGATCTCCGCCTTCACAAAATCGTACCGGCAGACGGCTGCTTTGTTTTCGATACGCACCGTCAGGCCGTCCTTGTTCACGCTTTCCACCTGGGAGGGAGCGGACAGCGCTGTGCCCCGGTCGCTTTGGTAATTGAGCACCAATTGGGACTGCAGCGTCATTTTATGAACGCCCTTGGCCTTTTGATCGGGCTTTTCAGGGTTTGTGCGCCACAGATACCCATCCGCTATGTTTTGGACGATAACCTGTCCCGAGGCCGGATCAATATACAGCGCAAGGCGCCCGTTTTCATCCACCAGTTGAAAGCCGTCCAAAGCTTGCGAAATAGCGGCGAAAGGAAGGGATGTCAATAGCAGCAGGGCCGCAAGCAGGAAAATAAGCTTTATGCACTTCAAACGCATCCTCTCCCTTCTATAAGCGGAACATGATCTCGTGATAGATGGTTGTAAAGAACACCCATATCTGCTGGAAAAGGCTGTAGGCCAGCACCATCAGCACCAGCACGATCACAACGGCCAGCGCGGTGAGCAGAAGATTCAACAGCGTTTTTTTCAGCGTCAGCTGATTTACGTGGTATATGCCCATCACCAGCAGAATGGCCGACCAGCCTATGGTGACGATGCTCAAAAAGTCTAAAAAGACCTTCATGTCCAGCGTCACAAAATTGCTCAAAACTGTCCTTGCGATTATGCCCAGGATGGCCGGGACCAGCGCGTAGGAAAAGGCGATGAACAATTCATGCTTTTTGCCTTCGCAGTCGCCCATCAGCGAGGAGACTGCCAGGTTGCTTATATAAGCCAGCATAAAGCTGCCCACGGAGCCTGCGAACAAAAGCTGTACGTTGAAACGGTCAATGCGGTTTGGGTTGAAGGCAAAGCCAGTCTGCAGGTACGCAAATACCGATGCCCCAAAGAATACAAGCAGCACCGCGGTGCCGGAAGCAACTGAGCCCAGCCCTTCATACTTGATGCTTTCAAAACCGCGGTAGGGGTGCGCCATACAATAGACGGGTGCGCCGAAAAAACCGCCGCGCCTTCTGTTTCTTACAATTCCGCGGCGCTTTTTGTAGATGCTTAATCCCTTGAAAACCACAAACAGCAGTGCGATAAAACCAAGGATCAGCCCCATATGCCTACGTACAATCTTCAGGGAATTCTCCTTGAAAGCATCGCTGTACCCGTCCTTGTAATTGCCCTGGCGGAAGTAATCCATGGCCTTTTCGTATTCTTCCAGCTGGTAATAGGCCTTTCCAAGGCCCTGGCAGGCCATGTTGAAGTTGTTATCCATCTTTAAAACGTTAAGCCAGGGCTGTATGGATTCCAGATACCGCCCGTCATTGTACAGAACGATTGCCTCATGGATAGCCCGGCCGAAGGCGGTAGGCTCGAACACCGTGATGGTGCCCGTTTGCGCGTCCAGCACCAGAATGTCGTTCCCCACACGCTCCATGGCCACCGGGTCCTGAAAAAGCCCGTTTTGCGTGCCGTACCCGCCGAAGGTCAATAATGAACCGGAGGAGGTCTCGGTGAACTGGTAGATGACCCTGGTGGTCTTGTTAAGCGCCGTATAGATGCCATCCTTTTCCGGCAGCACATCGGCAAAGGAAGTGCCTGTCGATATCATATTTGCACCGATGTCGATGCCCATGGGATTAAGCTTTGCTATGGACCTGTTATCGCCCTGTTCATTAGCCACCACCACGGCGTAGATCATGTCCTCATCATCGATGGCGATATTGCCATACTCGATGGGGATGAACGATTCCAGCCCCTCCCTTTGATCCCTGGTTAAAAACATGCGCCAGATCTTTTGCAATAGTACCTTGGCCGTAACTGTCACATGGCTTGAGCCGAAAAAGTTCATGAATTCGCCGCTGTCATAAAAGCAAACCAGCCCCTGGTAGGCCCCCAGGGATAGCACATATACGCGCCCGGCGCTGTCGGCCACCACCTTTTGGGGTTTGTAGGGCGTTGCCTCTTCATACAGGTCGCTGTTGGGCCTTACATAACTTTGAATCAGCTTTCCTTCCCTGTTTAACCGTACAACGGCGCCCAGCCCGTCATCGGCAATATAGATATCGCCGCCCGCCTTTACGAAAACGCCCATGGGGTGAACAAGCGCCGTGCCGTCAAAAGTGCTGTATTCCCGGACCATATGAAAACTGCTGTCCAATACGACTACCCTGGCATTGCCCGCATCGGCAATGTACAGTTCGCCGCTTATGGCGTCGTACATAATGTCCTGGGGGTTTTTAAGCCCGGTGATGCCCATGGCCGCGTCGTCAAGCACAGCCTTCACCCTATACCCGATAGGCGACGGCACCGATTGGCCGTAGCGGTTATAGGTATAGCCGCTGTAGGGCGCTTCCTCCGCCGCGGCGGTAAAAAACACGGCGGGAAGGAGCATCAGGCACAGGACAAGGGCGCGGATGCGTTTAGCCATTTTGTCTCCTCCCCTTATTTCATGCCCGAATGGGACATGGTCTCCATAACTGCCGACTGGCTGGTAAGGAAAAATACCACCGGCGGGATCATCAAAACCAGCGCCACTGCCGCCCCGGCCCCCGCCCTGGCGATGCCGGCGGAAGCTATCTGCCGCAGCATCACGGGCAGCATCTTCATGCTCTCATCGTAGATATATGTAACGCCGGTTGCGTTCCACAAGCCCTGAAAGGTGAATATGGACAGCGTGAGCCAGGCCGGCTTGATCATGGGAAGCACAATGGAAGTAAACAACTTAAGTTCGCTTGCACCGTCGATATGCGCCGCCTCAATCACCGAATCAGGCACGGCGGTCACCACAAACTGCCGCACCAGGAACACGCCGAAGGAGCCGCTCATCATGGGCAGCAGGATCGCCCAATAGGTGTTGATCAATGAAAGCTTGGAGATGATGATGTATTGGGGGATACCCGTCACCTCCGGGCGGAAGAGAATGGCCCAGACCACCACCACATAAAAGACTTTCAGCCATTTGTGCTTGTATTTGGCCAAAGCGTACGCCGCCATGCTGGCGATGATCACATACCCTACCGTGCCAACGGCGGCCACAAACAGGCTGTTGAACAGGTACCGTTCAAAAGGCACCCACATTTCATTGACCAGGCGGGACATGGCCGTAAAATTCTCCAGCGTGGGGTTCTGCACAAAGAACTTCGGCGGATACAAGAACAGCTCGCTTACCGGCTTGAAAGCCGTAACCACCGTATACAAAAGCGGCAGCACCATGAATACGCTCATGACAAGAAGGAAAAATAGAACCAAAGCATTGCCTGAAAAGGAGCGGGTCACACGCTTTTGCTTCACACGGAGGCCTTTGGGATGAGGCGCAAGTTTTGCGTTAATCAAGTTGATTCGCCCCCTTCCGCCCCGCCAAAGGTATGCAGCACCTTTTTCACAATCGACCAGAATACGAGCATGAGCAGGAATAGCACCACCGCAATGGCCGAGGCATAGCCCATTTCAAAGCGGATGGCCCCATAATCCAGAATGTGCAAAACGATGGTATGGGTGGAATAATCGGTGGAGGGGAAGCCGGTTAACGACATGGCCTCATACCCCACGGCAAAGGAGGTGGAAATCTGCATCACCGCGCCGAACAAAAGCTGGGGCACCATTTGCGGCAGGGTGATGTACCAAAGCTCCTGAAAGCGGTTCTTGACCCCGTCCACCGCGCCGGCCTCATACAAGGATCTATCCATGCTCTTAAGGCCGGCCACAAAGGAAAGAAAGCCCACGCTCATGCTCAGCCACAGGATCACCACAATGACCACCGTCATGTTTTTGCCAGGATCGGAAAGCCAGTAGATGCTTTCCCTGATCACGCCAAGGTGCAGGAGCATGGAGTTTAAAAAGCCCGCGGAATCGTCGCTGAATATATATGTCCAAATGAAATACACGTTGCCGGCCAGGGAAGGCGCATAGAACAAAAATGTAAGCGCGGTGCGCAAGCCCCGCTTGAAATCCGATATGAACCAAGCGAACACAAAGCTGAGCATATAGCTGAACGGCCCCGTGATCAGTGCGAATATCATGGTATTGCGTATGGCGATCAGGAAAATGTCATCCTCCAGCAAAAGGCTTATATAGTTTTCCATGCCCACAAAGGAGGGCGTTTGCAGCATGTTGAAATCCGTGAAGCTCAATACCACCGAAGATAATATGGGCAGTATGGTAAACGTAAAAAACAAAAGAAGAAAGGGGCCCGTAAACAGTATGGCTGCCAGGCGGTAAGGCGTGTGTTCCCTATGCTTTGGGCGCAATATTTTTGCGGCCTGCCTTTGGGTTACGATCATTGAACCTGACCCCCTTCCGCCTGGCCATACCCGAATTCAGCCCATTTGCGTTTGATTTCTTTGTCGATTTCCTTGTTGTACTGATTCAGTACTTCCCGCTGGTTCTGTTTGTTGTAAACCGCCGCCCTGAACGCGAAGGCCAGGTACCTGTTGGTAATGTAGTTGCCCGGCAGCTGGGGAATGTCTTTTACATACTTCCACTGTTCCTGCAAAGCCGCCTGCTGATTTGCAGTCCACTTCATACGTTCAAAAGCGCCTGTATTGGCGGTGGGCCAGCGGGCGGATGCGCCCATCAAGCTTTCCAGCGCCTGGCCAAACTCCGCCTGCGTATCATCGCTCACCCACCAGGTGATGAAATCAAAGGCCGCTTCCTGCTCGCGGGATGTGGCGATAAGGATGGCGCCCGTGCCCGTGGCCCCCTCGCTGCGGTCTACGGTTCCGTCCGGCTGTTTGATGCCGGGGATGGGGGCAATATCCCACAAGCCGGTAAGCTCCGGGGCGGCTGCCGCCAGAGTATTGGCGGTAGTGTAGCTTTCTATGGCGATGGGCATGGTGCCGGTGCGGAAGCGGGAGAAGAAATCATACTTTACCGGCAGCGCATACTTTAAATACAAATCCGTCCAGGCCTTGAACGCATCCAGCGCCTTTGGGTCCTGAAACTGAGTCTTCATCAAATCGTCTGTATAGAAGTTCAGACCCCGCTGGAAAAGTTGGGCCTGGAAGCCCAGCGTATTGTTGTTCGTCACCGTCGGGGAGGGGATGCCCACCTGCATGCCCTGCTTTTGGATCACGGGCACCATGGCGCGGAATTCTTCCCAGGTACCAGGCACGGTCAAACCAAGCTGTGTAAAGATGTCCTTTCGGTAAAAGATCACGTCAAAATTCTGTGTTTCCGGCAGCGCGTATACGCCGCCCTGATAGGTGTAGGGCACAAGCGCCGATGCCATGAACCGTGACTTTATTTCACCATAATCTTCAAATTGGCTAAGGTCCTTTAAAGCGCCCCGCATGGCCAGGTTGACCGGCAGCTCCTTGTATACGGTAATAGCCACATCCGGCCCCTTGCCGCCCAAAATGGCCTGCATCAGCGTTTGGGATCCGTCAATCAGGCTCAGGTTCACCTGAATGCCGGAATCCTTCACAAAAGTCTGGTCGATCAGTTCCTTGAGGATCTGGGTCTGGTCACGGCCGGAGGCGATGCCCGTCGCCCCCAGATCGTTTGCGCAGACCCAAACGGTGATGGTGGGCGCTTTATTACTTTCATTGTATTTTTCGCCCACCACGGAATAATCCTCAAAGAAGGAGCCGGTAAAGGCCTTTATCCGGAAGGCTGCCTGCTCAAAGAATCCCGCACCCGCCTTTTTAAGGGGCAGATCGGTGGAGGTAAGGGTAAAATAGTCGATCTGCATGGGCTGTTCCCGAAGCCGGAGTACCTGGGAAGCCAGCCCGGAGATATTGTTTTTAAAGGATTCCAGCCTAAGGGGTATATCCTCCGGATATTTTATAAAGTTCTTTAGCTGCACGGCCACCTGGGTAAGGATGGCGGCTTCGCTGCCCCCAAACGCGTTCTGTTCAATGATGTACTGCTGGTCATAAAGCGCCTGCGCGATTTTCGCAAAATCCTCCATGAGGCCGGGGATCTTTTTGTCCAGATGGAAGTCGCGGTTCAGGTCTACGGTGATCCTGTCCCCGTCGGCGTTGTCCCCGGTGATGACGATGATCTTGCGGTAGAGGGCGCCAAGCTCCGTGATGACTTCCTCCAGCTTGCGTAAAGGTGTGCTGTAGGGCCCGGCGGCCACTTCCAACCGCAGGGTATGCGTGCCTTTTGTCAGGTACAAAGGCAAAAGCTTCCCTTCCCCATCGGACAGCGTATACATCTGCCAGCCCTCTTGATAGGGGACGGTCACATGATCACTTTCCGCAAAAGGCACTTTGCCATCGATGTACAGCCTGCGGGTGCTGCCCATGCCCCTGAGGAAATTTGTAAGCACCCGCATGTTTAAATGATACAGGCCGTCCTCCGGCACCTGAAATGTCCACTCCATCCATTCGCCCTGGCGCTTCCAGCTTTCGCCGCCGATGGTGTTCATGCGCACTTTTACGGGATCGCTTGGGCTGGTGGCGCTGTCTGCCCGCTCGCTTAAGGGGTACAGCACGGGGCTGTTCCGAAGCCCGGCCTCCTCGGCCTCAAACTTTACGGTTACATTTTGGGCGTTGTTTGGTGCTTCCGGCATAACCTTTTCATAAGGCTCAAGAGGCTTTGCGTTCACAAACCGGAGTTTTTGAATTGCCAGCGCCTCGGCAGTCAGCCCAAGGCTAAGCGTATGATCCCCTTGGGACAGGTAAAAGCGGTAGGGATCCGCATAATGGTTGTTGTGATCCTGGAAAAGAACACTTTGCCAAAGGGAGACTTCCTTCAGCTTGGGCCGCACATCATGACCCCGGCTGTCCCTTTCAATGGGCCCCGCTGCCTCATAGAGCCTTCTAAGAAGGAGGTTTTCGCACTGTTCAAACGGATAAACGCCATCCAGCATAAGCTGCATTTCAATATCGTTTTGCCGGGCGGGAAGCGCGAGATAGGTGATCTCCAGCTGGTACCACCCCGGCGCGTCCACAGAAAATTCCCAATCCACAAAACCTGAGGTACTTTTCAGGATCAGCGCGTTTTTCACGCCATATAAATTCCCCGGTTCCGCATACGCACCGGTTTCATGTGCGTCAGTAAACGCATCCCCGCCTAGAAGGATCTCCCCGTCCGGAAATAACCCATATTCACCCGCCATAAAATAAGCGTCATAGCTTTTGATACCAGCTGACGGGCCGGGCAATGTTTGCGCACATGCTCCCGCGATAAAAAGCGCCCAAACAAGGGCCGCTATCAGGAGCAGGCTGGGTAAAAAATGCCCGTTTCTTCGCATGCGCATCAGCTCCAATTTTTTGGATAAACGATTTCTCTTTATTCACAGTATAAAAAGTGCCAGCGCCCTTGTCAATAACAAATTGAGAAATACTTTGTTCCCGGCATCCCAATATTGACCAATTTCATATTGACATCCCTGTTGTTTTAGGATAAACTTTGCATCAGAAGCAGTATTCGCAAGGCACCATCGGCAGGAAGCAGGCAGTATTTTCTATTATTATTTGGTTAAGCGTTTATCCTCGCATAAACCTTTTCCTGACTGACGCTAAAGGAGCGACCGAAGCCTTGAAAACCGCCGCCCTGAAAAAGCATAAAGGATTGTTTCCGGCCTTTTTCCTGCTGTTGGGACTTGTTTTCCTGATCCCCTCTTTAGCAGCGGCAGAAACAGGCGGGCGCTATGATATTCAAGGCGTCACCTTATCCTTTTCCGGCACAGGCGTGCTGACCACCGTCACGCGGGATGGCCGCACCTTTACGATGGATGGGCTGTATACCGATGTGGGGGTGGACGGCGCTTTCCTTCAATCCACCGCCGGTTACCAGCGTTTCTGGGACATGGCCACATGGGATCTGGCCAAAATCGTGCCCTTGAACAGGCAGCCGGCACAGGGGCAGCTTTTGGATTTGCATGCCGATGAAGACGGCGTGACCGTCACAATCGGTATAGAGGACATGATCCTGACCCAGCGGTATACCGTCACGCCCTCCAGCATTGCGTGCGATGTGACCGTTACCTCCAACAAAAGCACCGTATGCGAAATACAGGGTGTAAACTTCCTGCTTCGAAACATACAGGTATCGCAGGATGCTTCCTTTGAATTCCCCGGCAACGTCCCCTACGGTGTGACGGCTCTTCGCGACCTTCGCGCTTTTGCAACGAAGCAAACGGCCTACTGCAACCCCGTTGTACTTATGCGTGACGGGCTGCAAGGGTTCAACGCCGTGTTTTTGAACGAGGAGGAGAAATGGTCCACCGCCGTCTACCACGACAAGGAAGGTGGCATGTACATCGCAAATTTGTCCATGACGGAGCTGCTTTTACACCCCGGGAAAAGCTTTCATGCAGGCACGCTGTATCTGCAATTAACAGGGGAAGACCCTTACGCCCCGCTTCAGGCGCTGTACGGTGAAAAGGGGTATGCGGCCGCCTCCTCTTTGGATGGCGCCGCCTCCGGGCCCATGTACAGCTGCCATCCGGCCGGCACCATGGACAGCGGCTTTATCGATACAAAGACCATGCGGCAATTTGCACAAAGCCTGCCGGCCTTGTCTGGAATGGGTATCGAAAACGTGTGGGTGCTGCCGGTATTTTCGCATACGGGCCGCGGCGTGTACAGTCCCACCGACCAAAGCGTAATCGACAAGCGCTACGGCACAGACGGGGACGTGGCCTATTTTGCGGATACGGCCCATACCCTTGGCATGAAGGTTTTGTTTGACTACGTGCCCCACGGGCCTGAGCCGCAGGACCCGCTGGCATTAAACCACCCGGAATGGTGCTCGCAGGCCAGGCGGGGCGGGCAGCAGATAGAGTGGGACTGCGTCAGCTTCGACATGGCCAACAAGGATTACCAGGCCTATACCAAACAGCTTGTCATGGACCATGTGGCAAGGTTCCATATAGACGGCGGGCGCATCGACTGCGCCATGGGCGGCCTTTCCAACTGGAAGCCGCAAGAGGGAAACCGCCCATCATCCTCCAGCTTAAAAGGCGGCATTGGCATCGTTTCCGCCATCCGGGAAGGATTTCTTTTAAGCGGCGTCACGCCCACGCTGCTGCCGGAAAATTTTCATCCCCTGCCCTTTTACGCCTCCGTCACCGATATTTTTTACGACATGCCCCTGTACCGCATGATGTATGACATGCGGGAAAGCGGCGTGGATGAAGTAACGTTCGCCACAGACCTCACCCGCTGGCTGCGTTCTGAGAACCTTGCCTCCGTCCAAGGGCAAAAAAAGCTCAGGTTCCTTGGCAACCATGACACCGTATCCTGGACGTGGGACCAGGCCCGGGCCACGTATGTGTATGGGGAGGAAAAAGCCAAGGCGCTGTGGGTGCTTATGAGCACCATCGATGGCATCCCCTTTTTGTACCAGGGGGACGAGGATAGCAGCCTGTATCATTTTAACGGCGGGTATGATTTGAGGGAGTTCTTCACGGATCTTTTCGCCGCGCGCAAAGCGTACCTTCGGGACGATATGCGGACGGAGTACTATTTGAACGATCTTGGCGTGGCGGTGTATACCAGGACCAATGAAGAAGACCGGCAGCTTGTATTGGTAAACCTTTGCGGTGAGGAAAAGACGGTGCCCCGTTCCGGACTGCCGGCGCTCACCGGAACGGTATTGTACGGCGGCGCGGATATTTCCAGCGAAAATATCACCCTGCCGGCCTACGGGTATGTGATGCTTGCATGCGAAAACTAGTGCTCCGGCAACTACAGAAGTCATGAAATTCATATAGGCTTGCCGCTCAATCACGGCTGACGGCAGAAAAGCCAATAAACAAACGGTGCCGTAGGGGCGATTATCAATCGCCCGCCAAGCAACATTCCCTGGCCGCAACATGCGGGCGATTGATAATCGCCCCTACGATATAAACCCACCCGTGCTCCGTGTGCAGATGCACATGAAAATAGATAAAGGAGGGTTCCCCATGAAAAAGCTCCTGTCTCTGGTCCTTGCCCTGATGCTCAGCCTTGCCGCCATCCCGGCGCTGGCGGAAGCGGTCCAATCCGTGTATGCCCTGAATGTGGATACCCTGACCCTTACCCAGGGTCCCATTTGGTCCTTCCTGTACTTTGATGAAGCCAAGAATGAAATGGTGGAACTGAACGCCACGCCGGACTGGGGCGACAACTGGCAGTTCTCCACGCAGCCCACGGTAGATAACGTATACCATTCCATCTGCGAATGGGACGGCGTGATCTACGCCATGCCCGGCACCTGGATCGGCAAGCACATCGACATCGTGGTCTCCTTCACCGCGCCAAAGGCCGGCACTGTTTTCATCGCGCCCATGTCGTTTGTCATTAAGGATGACGGAAATCCGCATGAGTCTTATCAGGTAAAGATTGTCAAGCACGCCGCTGAGGATGTTCAGCTCTTCCCGGCGGAAGGCGAATGGGCCCAGACACCCGCGGCCACCGCAGGCATTGAAGTGCAACTTGCCGAGGGCGACAAGATCTACTTCGAAGTGCGCTCCGGCGACGACGGCGGCGCCGCTGTCAGCCTCCAGCCCTCCATCGCCTACAAGCCGGCAGAATAACATAAGCAAAAACAGCAGGGGCTCCCGGTATTTCCGGGAACCCTTGCTGTTTTTAAACCTTTTTTTAGCACAGTTTTCAAAATCGAAAAATTACGCTACGGCGTTTTCCCCATCGGCGACACGGGCAACCCCGGCGGCGGCGCCTGGGGCTGGTTCTACCATACGGATGAACAGTTGGAAAAGCAATGGAACGAAGACCCCGATACATGGTTCAAAAATTACTTTGAGGAAAGCAACAGGAATGTGGCCCTGGTCAAAAAGGCTGCCTATGATGAAGATGCCAAGGCATCAGACCTGGTGGGCACCGAAGCCTCCCACGAGCAGATCATCCCCCTGATCGAGTCCATTTACTGCGACATTGAGCGCGTACTGATCGTCAACGTGCTTAACGACAGGCTGTCCGTGCCCGGCGTGCCTCAGGACTCTGAGGTGGAGGTGCCCGCATTGGTCAGCGCCAGGGGCATACAGCCCATCGCGACGGAGCCCCTGCCCAAGCCGATCATCGCCTACATCTACCGCGACCGCATCGCACCCGTTGAAATGGAGCTGGAGGCCATCCGCACCCGCAGCCGTGACCTTCTGGTAGACCTGGTGATGATGGACCCCTTCTGCCACAGCCGCGCACAGGCGGAAGGGCTGGTGGAGGATATACTGAACCTGCCGTACCATACCGAAATGAAGGAATGGTACGAGGGTGGAAAGTAACCGTTTCGAAGGTGCCAGGCTTTCCTGTGCCATCCGCCGTTTCACAAGTGACGCATGATGGAGTGCAGGTCCATCCGTGAACTTTATCTGAAAGATGCTCCATCATGAAAAACAGCGTAGGATACACCATACTTAATAGCGCGGCCCGCATATTACGATGCGAGCCACGCTTGCTTTTATGTGATGCCGGCGGAGGCTTTCATGGCGCTTTTTGCTGGATTACATTCTTGAATCATACTGCTTCTCTGTTGGGAGCTATATTGCTTGATATATCCATTCATTTTCGCCTGAACGCTGTAGGGGCGATTATTAATAGCCCGCATGTCGCGGTCAGGATATGTCACTTGGCGGGCGATTACTAATCGCCCCTACGGCATCGTTTGTTTATTGGCATGCCTTTCAGAGGTCATGATTGCCTGGTAAAACTGTTGATCATCTCAAAATCAGAAAAGTTTTTTTAATAGAAGCCCTAACTTAAACAATCAGCGGCATCCCTTGCCCTCTCCCTTGTCAATCCTCCTTCCGTTCCCAAACCGAATCCCGCTCGATAAGGTTTCCCTTGCCATACAGGTATCCCACCGGCCTTTCGGGTTCCCGGATGCGGGCAATCATCGCCTGCATGCCAAGCCGCGCTATTTGGCGACGGTCAAAATCCACACTGGTAAGCCTTGGCCTTGTCAATTCACACAGCGCGGTGTTGTCGAAGCTGATAATGGAAACTTCCTGCGGTACCTTGATTCCCGCCATGTCCAGGCGTTGCATCAGCGTGAAGGCGGCCTTGTCGCAGTGGCATACAAAGGCTGTGGGCAGCTCCTTAGGCAGGTCGAATTTCAAGGAGTATTGCCCGGAGAACGAATCGTTATTTACGATATGCCAGGCGTCATTCCCCGAAATCCCCGCCAGCTTCAGCGCCTTTTGATAGCCGAAATACCGGTCGCATATGCTGGAGGTGGCGCGTATGTCCCCTACAAAGCCGATTTGCGTATGCCCCTTGCGGATCAGGTAATCGGTAACGCTCTGACCCAAGTGAAAGTTGTCGGATATGATGCAGTCGAAGCTTAACTCCGGCAAATAAAAGTCCACAAAAACCTTGGCGCCCTGCAAAGGGAGCAGCAGCTTCAAATAGTCATGCCTAAATTCCCCCGCGATGAACACGCCGTCAAAGCGCTCTGTTTGAAGCTTGTCCGGCAGGCGCAGCGCCATTTCATCCTCGCTGTTGATCACAAAGCAGGCAACGGTATGGTTTTGCTCCAAACATTGCTTGTTAATGTAGTAATAAATGGTGGTATAGAACGTGTCATCTTCCAGGAAGAACCGCTTGGGGCAGACAAACGCCAGCTGATACCCGTCCTTTGCGCTGTCCGCGCCGTATTCCATTTTCTTGGCCATGAGCAAAATCTGCTGACGCCTGGCGTCGCTTAACCCTGGGCGGTTATTGAGCGCCTTGGAAACCGAGACCTTGGTTATGCCCAGCGCGTCGGCGATATCCTGCATCGTCACCTTTTTGCTCATAGCTAAGTTGGGCTCCCTTCACGGACTGCGTAGGCTAACTTTTTCCTATTATACAGCACCGGTGTTTCTCAGTCAAAGATAAGACAAGTCTGCCCTGAAAACAGTATGCGGGCAACGCAGCCTACTGGAGGCGGCGGTTAGGAATTGGGCTGCTATTCTCATCCCTTGGGGTAAAAATGCATGAATGGTGCACTATACAAGCCTTCCCCTTTGAGGGGAAGGTGGCGCGCAGCGACGGATGAGGTGTCGGCTCCGAATGTTCGTTCCGCAATTACCACCTCATCAGTCGACTTCGTCGACAGCTTCCCCTCAAGGGGAAGCCTTGACATGCTAGGGGAAGCTTTAAAACTATACTAAAACACGTCATAGTCAGTTATCTCGGGGCAGTACAAGGGCCTCCACCCGCAGCGAAAATGGAGGCCCTTTTTAATCATTCCTTCAATGGTTATTGCCTGCTTGCATCCAGCTGCGTTTTGAACTCCGCGATCAGATCATCCACGCCGGCGGCCTTGAGCTGCTTGAGCGCATTTTCAATGTTGGAATCGTAATCCTGCACGCCGGTGGCAATGGGCGCGATGACGGCAAGGATCTGCGTCTGCACGTCGGCATACTGCGTCTGTACCTTACTGGCGTCAAAGGTGAACATGGCAGCATAGCCTTCCACCGCCGACTCGTTCACGGTAAAGAGTGCGTCGTTGGTGGCCTTGGGCGCTGTTACGGAGGGACGCAGGTACTTGACGTTGCCGATCATCCAATCCGAGAAGAAGTAGGGCGGCGTGCCGGTAACGGGATCGGAGAGGGGCTTCATGTTGTGGGGCTCCACCTTTTCAAAATCGATGCCCTCGCGGCCGTACACCACCAGGTCGTAGTTATCCTGGCTGGCATACATCCAGTTAAGGAACTTCACAGCCGCTTCGGGATGCTCGCTGGCCAGCGGCACGGCGTTCATGTTGCGGGTACCGTAGGGGCGGATCCTGGTCTTTTCCGGGGCAAGGTTCAGATTAACGAAATCATCCACGGTAATGCTGGGATAGTTCTTCTGAATCTGCGTGACATCGCCCACGGTGCCGGGGTGAACGAACCAGTCGCCGCTCATCAATTGTGCGTTCAATTGGTCGGAGGTGGTGGTCAGCACATCCGGGCTGATAAGGCCCTTCTCATACCAGAGGCGGGCATTT
>JAEZJP010000184.1 GCA_023415715.1 Bacillota bacterium | reverse complement strand
GGCGTATCGTAATCATAGCGGTGGATGATGTACAGGTCAACGTAGTCCGTGTCCAGCCGCCTCAAAGAGCCGTCGATCTCCCGCAGGATGGCCGCCTTGGACAGGTGGCCCTCGTTGAAGTACACTTTGGTGGCGATGACTACCTTGTCGCGTGAAGCGTGCTTTTTCAGCGCGCGCGCCAAATATTCCTCGCTGGTCCCGGCCGAGTATGTGTTCGCGGTGTCGAAGAAGTTGATGCCCAGGCCGAGGGCGCGTTTGATCAGCGCCTCACTCTCCTCAGGGTTCAGCGTCCATTCGTGCATTTTGCTGGCGGGATCGCCAAAGCTCATACAGCCGACGCACAGGCGGGACACCTTGATGCCGGAATTGCCAAGGGCTGCATATTTCATGGAACCATCTTCCTTTCATTTCAGGCACATGGCGAAAATCTTCTCAATATCGCCCTGGCTTAAGTGCTTGAAGCCGGGCAGGATGCCGCCTCCGCAGGCCTTCCTTGCCATGACGGGGAAGTTCTTCTCCTCGATGCCTACCTCGGCAAAGGTGCTCTTCAGCCCCAGCGTGTTGAAGAAGAAATCTGAAAGCATACCGATGCTCTTTCTCGCAACTACCATTGGTTCCAGCGCCGGATCGATGCCGAACACGTTGGTGCCGAACTGATAATACTTTGACACCGTGGTCTCATCCAGACAGTATTCCATCCACCGGGGCGTCAGGATGGCAAGGCCGAGACCATGGGTAATGTCGTAGATGGCGGACAACTCGTGCTCCATGGGATGGCAGCTCCATGCCTGGCGCTTGCCGCCGTTTGCAAAGCCATTGATTGCCCAGGAGGAGGTCCACATCAGGTTGGCGCGGGCCTCATAGTTGTCCGGCTCCTTCATGGCAACAGGCGTATACTTGATGATCGTCTTCATCAAGCCTTCCATGAAGCAATCCAGCATGTAGAGGTCAGGCTCCATGTTGAAGTATACCTCCATAATATGGGACATCATGTCGGCTGCGCCGCAGGCCGTTTGATAGGGGCTCATCGTGTAGGTGGTGGTGGGGTCGAGGAAGGAGACCTTGGGCAGAAGCTTAGAGTCCCCGCGGCCGATCTTGTCCAGGGTTTCGGGATTGGAGATTACGCCGCCGTGATCCATTTCCGATCCGGTGGCGGACAGTGTCAGCACCGTAAGCACGGGCAGCGCATGTTCGATGGGTGCCTGCTTTAAGAAAAAGTCCCATGGGTCAAAGTCCACACAGGCGCCGGCTGCCATGAATTTGGTCGCGTCCAGTGTGGAACCGCCGCCAACGGCCAGCAGCACATCGATCTTTTCATCCTTGCAGATCTGTGCGCCCTTGCGGACGGACTCGATGCGGGGATTCGGCTCAATGCCGGACAGTTCAAACAAGGTCAGGCCGGCTTTCCTAATTTCGGCCACGACCGCATCATACAGGCCGATCTTCTTGATGGATCCGCCTCCGTAGGTCAAAAGCACGCGCTTGCCATACCTTAAAAGCTCCTCGCCCAAATGGCCAAGCTGGTTTTCGCCAAAGTATACCTTTGTCGGAATATCGTAGATGAAATTGTTCATTGCCGCAGGCCCCTTTCAAAGCTTTTTATAAACGTCATCCGTAACAGGTTCCAGCCACTCGACCGCTGCCCCTTCCGCCGGGATTTCCACCGCCAGGTGAGAGAACCAGCTGTCAGCAGCAGCTCCATGCCAGTGTTTTAATTCCGGTGGGATGTTCACAACATCGCCGGGATATAATTCCCGTGCATGTTCGCCCCATGCCTGATACCAGCCTCTGCCACCGGTCACCAGCAGGATCTGGCCGCCCTTGTGATGGATGTGCCAGTTGTTCCGGCAGCCGGGTTCAAAGGTTACATTGACAATCGGCCCACCCTTGTCTGTCAGCGGCATCTAATAGGCCTGCCCAATGAAATACTTGCTGAACTTACCAGGCAGATCCCCGCCCATAGGAAACACGCCGGGATTTTTTCTCGATTCCATTTTCCTTACCCCCCTGCCGATCGAATCAAGAACAGAATATCATCTGGAGTTAGCTCCAAGTCAAGTGAGAAAAATAGATTTTGATAAATTTTTGCATCAATAGCTGAACCTATTCATTTGGATAATCAACATCTATCTTTGCGGCAAGAAAAATGGTACAATTGGATGTAGGATTTCCATTATTTGTGTAGCTGGAGGAATGGAATCATGGGACTTTCGCCTTTCGGTGGATTCGGAAACAGTATGTTCACTATAGTACCTATCATCATCATGATAGGGTTTGTTTTTGTATTCGGCACCATTATTGTAAGGTCTGTACAAGGTGCAAAACAGTGGAAAAGGAATAATGAATCCCCGGTTCTTACTGTTGACGCAACAGTTGTAACAAAGCGGTCGGACGTACATTACTATCATCACGATACTGGAACAGACAATATGAACCATATGTCGTCATCAACAACGTATTATTTTGCAACTTTTGAAGTGGCCAGCGGTGACCGTATGGAATTTAAAATACGTGATACCGAATATGGAATGCTTGTGGAAAGGGATGCTGGAAAGCTGACGTTTCAGGGTTCACGCTATTTAGGGTTTGAGCGTAACAACATAACATAAGGGACGTTGAAATGTGTCAGTAAGCTCAATACAACAGGAGAAAACAGATGCTTCTATAAAATAATCCGTTAAGGAAAAATTATCTGGCGCTCTCAAAGAATATTTGGTAAAATCGGATTATAAAAGCATATTCAATGGGGGTGCCCATGCAAGCATCTTCTATACTGTTAATCGCCTCATTGGGAGCCATTTGCGTATTATTGATGTTATATGTCTATATTCTTCTATTTGAACGCAGGCTTTTTCTTGGCCTATGGCTTATCGGCTGGTCAATTATAGCGCTCAATTATGGCCTGGATGCTTTTTTTCCTGATTTTATACGACAATGCCGCATGGCTTTGTTGCTTTCCCTTAGTTCCTATTATTATGCAAATCTAGTCATATCCTGGGGCACTTTGAGATTCCTGAAAATTAAGGTGAAAATGCCCGTATTTTTTGGATTGGGAATCATATGGCTATCAGCGTTTGTTCTTTTTGCAAGTCTGAATTGGCCGGATGTTCAGATGATAGAATATACCAGTTTATCGGTATTGGCTCTGGCTTCCTGGGTAGGCGTGGCTATGATCGGATCGGCTAAAGGGTACGGAAACCTCGCCCGCTTTTTGGGGCTGCTGAATATAGCTTGGGTATGCAACACCGTTCTTTTTTCCTATATCCTGAAAGAACCGCGGATGGCCCCTTATGCCATGCTGCAAATCATTCTGCTGTTAAATGCGATCGGACTTTGCCAGCTTTTTTTCAGGGAGCAGAAGGATGATATCAAGCACGGGCTCAATCAAATCACTTATCTTACTTTCCATGATGAATTGACCGGGCTGTATAGCAAGGCCTTTTTTGATAAGAAAATTCAAGAGCTGGAAAATGATGACGACAGCCTGCCCATATCACTGATATTTGGTGATATGAACGGGCTTAAATTTGTGAATGACATCTTTGGCCATCAGGAGGGAGATAACTGGCTGAAAAGAATGGCCCAGACGATCGGGCAATCATGCCGCCCGGATGACATTATCACAAGATGGGGCGGAGATGAGTTTGCGGTGATCCTTCCAAAAACGGACAGGGAAACCGCTCTTATCGTAGGGCAAAAAATAGACGCAGCCTGCAAAGGTATTCAGGAATCGGATATTTTTTTCAGCATATCTCTGGGGGTAGCCACAAAAACAGATCATAAGTCGGATTTGTTTCAGGTTTTAAAAGAAGCGGAAGAGCAGATGTATAAAACCAAGCTTGTAGAAGGCAAAAAAGTAAGGTGGGATGTTGCTGAAACCTTGGGCAAGCAGTTGCAGGACAAATTGTATGAAACCAAGGAACATATGGAGGAATTGAAATATCTCGCCAAAGAATTCGGACAGTTTCTGAATCTTTCCGAAGGGAACATCAATGACCTTATAAAGGCAGTCGAGCTGCACGATATTGGCAAAATCGGAATACCCAGAGATATTGTTAGGATGTGGCCGCTTTATGATGAACCGGAATGTACTGTAATGAAGAAACATGTCGAGATTGGGTATAGGATTGCTCAGGCATCGGGAAGATATGCCCATCTTGCCGATATTATCCTATATCACCATGAATGGTGGAACGGCCAAGGGTATCCCCAAGGACTGAAAGAAAAAGAAATTCCATTTTTGTCGCGTGTCATCTCCATTTTGGACGCCTTTGATACCAAGACCTGCCGCCAGTTTTGCAATTTTGCCGGGGATGGAGATGTAGTTTTGGATGAACTTCGTATCGAGGCGGGCATCCGGTTTGATCCCGCTTTGGTTTCCAGCTTTATCAATATGGTTGCTGGGAACCATTCCGGCGAAGGCCGGCGTGAGGAGTTAAGTGTGGGCAATGGATGATCAGACTGCCATCCACAAATTTTGAATCAAATAAGAGGGTCAATATGTCTGAGATAAACCTAATTGAACGAATCATTCGTAAGCGTATGCACGGCCTGTACTTGTCTCGAGGGTGCGAGGACATCGAAACACTTGCGCATGAGATGCTCGGCCTGCACAGTTGGTTTTACCGCAATGTGCCCTTTTCGGCAATCATTCGAGGCGCCGGCATCACTGGATGGAAAACGAAGCTCACCAAAACATGGCTCTATCGCGGGACCTTGCACGGCGTGGTGTATGAAGATTTGCCCCAGCTGCTTGCGCTGCACACAGGTGACTCGTATCTTGCCCGCTGTTTCGGCGAGAAAATTGTAGAAAGCTTTGCGGATGAAGTGCTGCGGTATATGGAGGATGGTGTTTACTCACGCACCGAGTTTCGACGTATTTTCGCAGATCAGTACGATTCAGAATTGATCGATGCGATGTTCTCGCCCTGGGGGGGCATTTTTGTACACCTTGCGAGACTTGGGAAGGTCGCGTTCCGTGACATGGCAAGCCGCGATTTCGACTTGATATCGGCAGAGCCAACACAAACTTTTGAAGAAGTATTGCCCGAATTGATTCGTAGGTTTTTTGCAGTGTATGGCCCGGCGACAATAGCTGACGCGGCGTGGTTTTTCGGTTTTTGGAAAAACGAAGCGAATAAGCTGCGTAATCTGCCGCTTGACGAGTTCAACTGTTTTGAGCTGAACGGCAGCCGATACTATGAAACCGGCGATCATGACACTGCAGACATCCCTGAGCTTACGCTGCTTTCGGGCTTTGACCCGTTCATCGTATCGTATTCTGATCGGAGCGCGGTCCTGCCGGTGGAATATAAAAACAAGGTGATCCTCAAATCCGGCATATGCAATCCGGCGGTCGCGGTGAATGGGCGCGTCGAAGGAATATGGAATATAAAAAAGAACGAACCGGTCGTGGAATTCTTTTCTGAGCAGCCTAAACGGATTACACAAGCCGCAATGGAGATGGTAGATGCCATCCGTTGGCGGATACGGTAATCCGGATGATAGTTATTTGGAAAGCCACTCACTAAGCCAAGCATACGCTTTTACCCCGTTAATCCGATGTTCGCCCGGGAAAAAGTCGGCCGCCAGTTTCGATTCTTCACCTAGCAGCTGGTATATCTTATGAATCTGCTCAAAGGCCTTCCGGGTCGCTTCTATTGGGAAAATGTCATCGTACAGGCCCGCCTCGACGAGCAATGGCCTGGGGGCAATCAATCCTACAAGATCAGGCATTTCTGCGATCCGGTTAAGTCCCGGCACATAGTTGTCTACGCAGTGATGGATGGCCAAAATGCTCTCCTTGAACAGATTGACATATCCGCTGACGACGGCGGCATTGATCCTCTCGTCCAGTGCGGCGGCGAAGGCGGCGACAAGCCCTCCTCCGGATATGCCCATACACCCGATGCGGCGGAAGTCTACATCGGGGCGCCCGGTCAGGTAGTCGAGTGCACGCAATGTTTCATATACCCGGTGACCCGCCATCGTATACCCAAATTGAAGCAGATATGTCGATATTGTATGGCAAGAATTCCCGTATTCCGCGGTGGACTCCGCCTTAAGCCGCCTATCGCCAAAGCCAAGAAGCTCCGGAACGGCAACAAGGAACCCTCTTTTCACAAGTTCAATTGGGAAATTGCGATGGTAATCGGGTTGTGCTTCGCTATCTCCGTCCGGCGACAATCCAATAGCCGCCCTGCTGCCGTATCCGTGCCCATGGCATGCAATCACTGCGGGGAACGGTTTCATCGTGATGCTTGAGGGAATCAGCACATACATAGGCATCCTGAGACCGGGATACGTGGTCAATTCAATCCTCTGGCGCAGATACCCGTCGCAGCGCGTCTCTTCGAGAACCTGGGCATCCAGTTCAGCCCTTTCAGGAAAACCGCCCAACGCCTTGATAAAGCGCTTCTTCAGTCCGTCATGCCACCGCTCCCATTCTGCCTTGTTTAAGGCTTTAAAAGAAAATTCCGGCCGTGTTTCCGCATACATCTTTTCCAAGTATTGGTCCGGGTTCCACATGGCAATCCCCCTCCTGGTTCAAGGCTTTCGAGATTCTTTTATGTTCGAGTTCTCTGTTTGCATAGCTTCTATATTATGCTGATAGCGTTCTGCATTTCCATGATTGTATCATATTCAACCGTAAAATAATACAAGGAGCTGCCTTCATTGGGCAGCCCATGATATACCACATGGTATCATACCTGGCAGGATTGTTTTAAATGGAATTATACAGTTCAAAAGCTGAGGGATGGTTCATTTGGCTTTACTTGTTTCTTTTATATGGTGCTACGAAAAACAAAAAAAGGTACAATGCTATACCACATTGCACCTTTTCTTACTGGTCGAGGTGACAGGATTTGAACCTGCGACCTTTTGGCCCCGAAATGCGAACATTAGTTCTTTTGTGTCTATAAAAGCCGACAGTGTCTAGCTTTTCGGGCGTTTGTCAGGGCTTGTTCAGACATGAAAAGACGGATTCAGTTGCATTTTGTTGTAGTGTTTTAATAAAATCGCTTATTATCTAATGCAAGAATTGCTAAGCTAAATGCAATTGTCAATATCTTTGCTTACAAACCAAGAAGATGATAAAAGTGAACACGATGTTTATAGATATTTGGATGCTTACTTAGAAGGTATAAAGCGTTTTCAAGGAATTCTGTTGATTGAGTAATATCAAATTCATGACTTAGATGAAGTGATAAAAAGCCTTTTATTCTTGGTGTGATTAGTTTTGCACCTAATAAATAAAGTCGATATGTATAATCAACATCCTCCTCGCCCC
>JAEZJP010000148.1 GCA_023415715.1 Bacillota bacterium | reverse complement strand
CGTCTTTCTTGGGGTCGGCATCATTGCGGTACATTTCTCCCTGACGATAGACAAACACATCCCGTGTGCGCTGTACATAAAATTCGCCGTTGATAGCAAAGACGGCATTCATTGCATTTGACATCCTGATCGGACTGGCAGTCACATTCTGATTTGGCTTGCCGGCCACTGCGGTGCGAAGCTGTGTAGGGCTTTTGACCGTGACCCACACAATGTGATAGTAAGCACCGCCCACCTCCCGTGTTTCCGTTTTCACGGTCAGGCTCTCATCCTGATAGCTGTCGCCAGAAAAACCATTGGGATTTGGCACATAGCCGCCGGCGGAAATATCCAGCGGAAGGGAATAATTGTTTTCACTCAAGGCGGTCAGGGGCATAAGAAATACAAGCAGCAGGCAGATCAGTCGCGTTAACCTCATTGGCGTCCTCTTTCCATCCATACTAATAAATGAAAATTCTGTAAATTAGTATACTTCTTTTCAAATTATGTTGTCAAGCTATCCGCCGCTTGTGAATTGATTCGATTATAATAATATTTGGAAATCAAGGCTTGACATTGTTCAGGAAAACATTTACATTTAGAATGCTGTTCAAAGGCAGGCCTTCTCGGAATTTGTGCCGACGTCATCATAATGAGGCTTCTTATTTTTATATGGGAGATAACATATGGGAAAACGGATCATGTTATTGGCTTTTTTGCTTTCCTTCCCGTTCATTGTTGCGTTTGCAGGAGAGGCGGATGATATACAGGCATCCGAAATAACAAGTCTTGCGAAGATCACGGCATCGAACAATGAGATGAATATAAATTGCCTGACGGACGGCCGCTATCTGACCGCCTGGGCGAGCAAGAAGGGCTATGCGCAGTTTGACCTGCCTGAGGGCTCACCCTGCTACGGCGTGTACCTTTGTTTCAGCGGCAATACGGCCGGATACTCCGTTCAAATCACGGATAATTCTGGCAATTGGTTGGATTTCAAAACAGTTTTGCCTGGCGGATATGAACACCAGTATGTGTTTCTGCCTGGCGTGACAACGCTTCGCGTACATGCAAACAATACGGGCACCATAATGTCTATTGCTGAGATTCATTTGATCGGTGAAGGCCGGACGCCTGATTGGGTACAACAGTGGGAAACGCTGGAGGGCAAGGCGGACATGATGCTGCTCAGTGCCCATCCGGACGACGAATTTATCTGGTTTGGCGGCGCGCTGCCGCTTTATGCGGGTGAAAGGGGCTTAAAGGTACAGGTCGTTTATATGACCTGCGGCGCGAACAACCGCAGGAATGAGCTGCTGGACGGCCTTTGGACAGCCGGTGTGCATGATTATCCTATGATAGGCACTTTCAAAGACAAAAGCGCTAAATCACGCGAGGAAATGTATCCCCACTGGGGTGGGACAAAAACCGTCTATCCCTGGCTGGTTAACGTGCTGCGCCGCTATCAGCCTGACGTGCTGCTCACCCACGACGTAAACGGCGAATATGGCCATGGCGCACATCAGATAGCCGCATACGCTGCGATCAATTGCACTGCAAAGGCAGCACAGGAAGATTACGATCAATCATCTTTTGAAAAATACGGCGTCTGGCAGGTTAAAAAGCTATATCTGCATCTGTACAAGGAAAATCCCGTTGTGATGGATTGGCAGGTGCAGCTTGATGCCTTCGGCAATAAAACTGCATTCTCTGTCGCCGGGGAAGCGCTGTCAAAACATAAATCCCAACATCCGCTGGATGATGAAATGGCTGAATCCGGCCGGTATGACTGCCGCAAGTTCGGCCTGTACATGAGCACAGTTGGTGCAGATGTCAAGAAAAACGATTTCTTCGAAAATATTAATTAAAAGAAAGAGCAGGATGTGGAAGATGTTATAACGAATATCCGGCGGGACCGATTTATGTTATGTTGGTTTTGTTTCTACGGAAGAGGTGTGGCTTTCTTCATGCGGCGGTTATTTAAGTTGCCGGCTGGGGCGTTCCCCGTATCGATTTTTATTCTTTATATGGTCTCTTATTCCGGGCAGGCCGTTTATGGATCGTACCTGAATCTATACCTGGCCGGCATAGGTTTTTCCCAATCGCAGATTGGTCTGACCGTATCGGTTTCCACCTGTTTTGTGATGTTGTTTCAAATGCTTTGGGGGGCCCTCAGCGACCGGGCGAAAGCTAAGAATAACGTCATACGCGGACTGTATCTGTTATGCGCGGTCATCATTCTTTTCTATTACACATCGGTCAATTACTGGATTGTACTGATCGTTCTTACGCTGTATGCCTCTGTTTTCACGGGCGTTTCCCCGCTGCTGGACAACGTTGTTCTGGAGCTGTCCGAGGGGCAGGCGTGGAATTTCGGGCAGATCCGCACCGGCGGCACGATCGGCTACTGCATTGCGGTGCTGCTGACCGGTTTTGTGATCGGGGATAACTACGGGCGTATTTTTGCCATCACTTCGGCGTTTCTTATGTGCTGCTTTTTGCTGATGCAGCGCATGCCAAACGTATCGGGTTACCGGTCCGGAACGGAGCGGTCTTCGTTCCGGCTGCTGCTAAAAAATAAGCCCTTGATGGTGGTGATGGCATATTACCTGGCCTTTTCCCTGGGCTTAAGCCTTTTTTACAGCTTTTACCCGATCCATTTCACCTCTATCGGCGGCACCAGCGCGCAAGTGGGAATCATGCTGTTTTTCTGCGCAGTCACCGAGATACCATGCCTGATGCTGGCCGGGCGTGTGGTGAAGCGCATCGGCCTGGACAGGGTGCTGATCATTTCGGGCCTGGTTACGGTCATTCGCTGGGTGCTGCTGTTTTTTGTTCAAAATCCCATCGCGTCAATACTTTCCAACCTGCTGCATGGCATAGGTTATATCGGCTTTTCGTACTGTGTGGTGGTTTATATCAATGATCATGTACCAGTGGATCTGCGCGCCACAGGGCAGAGCTTCAACGTGTTGATAGGCAACGTCTTTTCCCGTGTGATTTTCGGCTATCTAGGGGGACTGGCATCCCAGGTGTTCGGAGTCAACTGGGTCATGCTGATGGCAGGCGCAGTCTTGGCCGGGGCAACGCTTCTGTTCGCCATCTGGTCATTACGTCACCGCGAGGGGTTTGTTGAGCCGGCGGCGGAACAAGCCTGAACCTTTCCCGGGCCTGGCTTGCATAACCGGGCTCGTTATGTTATGATAGGCAAAACATGGAAGATGAGACACGGCTTTTTATACCCAAAATCTAAAACGTTTTCGTAGATGGGGAGGGTCTTCTATGCAATACGGGTATTTTGATGAAAAGGCAAGGGAATATGTCATTACAAACCCCGACACGCCGGCACCGTGGGCCAACTACCTGGGCTCGCCGGAATACGGGGCGATCATCACCGTAAATGCCGGCGGCTACAGCTTTGTCAAATCCGGCGCCGGCGGGCGGATCCTGCGCTATACATTCAACCAATTCGACGAGCCGGGCCGTTACCTGTATTTGCGGGACGACGAAACCGGAGATTTTTGGTCGGCCGCGTGGAAGCCGGTAGCAAAGCCGCTAACAGTCTACAAGACAATCTGCCGCCATGGCACCGCTTATACCGAATTTGAAAGCGAATATGCGGGCATCCGCACATGTGCGCTGTACTATGTGCCGCAAGGCGCAACGCATGAGGTATGGCGGCTGAGCATTGAAAATGCGGGCGACAGGCCCCGCACTGTCTCCGCATTCAGCTATTGCGAGTTTACCAACGAAAACAATTATGAGCAGGACATGGTCAACCTGCAATATACGCAATTCATCAGCCGCACGGAATTCAAGGGTGACCACATCCTCCAGCACATCAATGAATACTGGGATGCCAAAGCCGGCTTATCCAACGGCCGGGAACGCTTTTTTGGCCTTGCCGGCGCGCCTGTTGCAAGCTTTACCGGCAGCCGTGAATCGTTTCTGGGCCGGAACCGCTTCCATGCGCCGCAGGCCTTGCTGGATGGCCGCTGTGATGGCAGCCAGTGCTATAATGGCAATCCTTGCGGTGCGCTGCATGCCGCGCTCACACTCGCCCCTCACGAAAAGCGCACATTGCTGTTTCTGCTTGGCCAAAAGACGGAAGATGAATCGCGTACGCTATTGGACCGCTATGGTGCAAGTCCCGCTTCTATTACAGATGCGGAGCTTAAGGAATTGAAATCCTACTGGCACAAAGAGCTTGACAACCTGCATGTAGATACGCCGGATGATGCTTTCAATGCGATGGTAAACACATGGAACGCCTACCAATGCTTCACCACCGTGGTGTGGAGCCGCGCAGCATCGCTCATGTACTGCGGCCAGCGCAACGGCTACGGTTATCGCGATACCGTGCAGGATATTCAGGGCATCATACACCTGGATCCGAAACTTTCCAAACAGAGGCTGACCTTCATGCTCTCCGCGCAGGTGCATCATGGCGCTGGCCTGCCATTGGTAAAGTATAGCCACAACCCCGGCCATGAGGACACGCCCGAGCAGGAAAGCTACGTCAAGGAGACCGGCCACCCCCATTACCGCGCGGATGACGCGTTGTGGCTATTCCCCACGGTGTACAAGTATGTGGCTGAAACAGGCGATCTTGAATATCTGAACGAGGTGATCCCCTTTGCGGACAAGGAGGAGGGCACGGTCATCACTCACCTGCGCCGCGCCATACACTTCAGCATGACGCATCTGGGACCGCACGGCATGCCCGCCGGGCTGCATGCGGATTGGAACGATTGCCTGCGTTTGGGGGAAAAGGGCGAAAGCACGTTTGTGGCCTTCCAGCTGTACTATGCCATGCGCCTTATGCTTGAATTGGATAAGGGCGACGCCGAATATACTGCCTATCTGAATGTGGAAAGCGCAAAGCTTCTGAATGTGATCAATGAATTCTGCTTTGAGGGCGACCGGTTCATTCGCGGGTTCACAGAAGCCGGCACGGTCATTGGCAGCAAGGAACACAAGGAGGCCGCCATGTGGCTCAACCCCCAGAGCTGGGCAGTGATAAGCCGCGCCGCGATTGGTGAGCAGGCGGAAACAATTATGCAAACCGCCTTTGACAAGCTCAACACGCCCAGCGGCATGCAGATCATGGCGCCCTCCTACCGCTACGAGGCGTTCGACGGCGCGCGGATGCTGCTGTTCAACCCCGGAACAAAGGAAAATGGCAGCGTGTTCTGCCAGCCACAAGGTTGGGCGATTCTTGCGGAAGCGCTGCTTGGCCATGGAAGCCGAGCCTTTAAGCTTTTCAGTGAATCTTCCCCGGCAAGCTTCAACGAAAGGGCCGATCTGCGCGTGATCGAGCCTTACGTGCACGGGCAGTTCATAGAAGGCTCTGAAAGCCCCTTCGCCGGGCGCGGCCACGTGCATTGGCTTACCGGCACCGCCTCCACCGTGATGGTCGGCTGTGTGGAGGGCATATTGGGCCTCCGGCCTACGCTAAAAGGCCTGGTTGTATCGCCAGCGATTCCGGCGGAATGGGCGGGCTTCACCATGCGCAAAGTGTTCCGGGGCAAAACGCTGCGCATCACCGTGGACAATACGGCGCACCGTGAAAGCGGCGTGACCAGGCTTGTGCTAAACGGTAAGGAGCGCCTGCCAGGGCCGGTAAGCGATGAGGAACTTGTGCAAGAGAACGATTTGCTTGTGATTATGTAAAGGCGATAAAGCCATTCCACCCATTATTTTGCTATTCGCAATCCATAGCGGTTACTCCTTCCGTCGCCGCAGGCGGCGGAAGGAGTAACCGCTATGGCAACACAATACTGGTATTTACACTTGCCAGCCGCAGCATAAGCATGGGTAATCATTTGGTTATACATAAAAAGAATCTTGACAGGCGGAGACAGCCGCCCTATAATGAACGCTGTTCACTTTGGGAGGCGGATCATGAATAACGTCGCGACGTCAAAAGAAGCCCTGCTTGATATAAGCATCCGCTTGGCATCGGAAAAAGGCTTTGGTTCTCTTAATATCCGGGACATTGCCAAGAATGGCGGCGTCTCCGTAGGCTGCGTATACAATTACTTTCCGTCCAAAGCAAGTCTTGTAGCCGCAACGGTTGAAAAGATTTGGGAGAGCATATTCCATCATGCGAGCCGGTGCGGGCAGCCGGCGGGGTTTTTGGGTTGTGTGCGCTGGATTTTTGACAGCATTCGAAGCGGTTCGGAGCGGTATCCATCCTTTTTCACCATGCACGCCATGAGCTTTACCGCCAGGGAATTAGACGATGGCCGCCAGGTTATGAACCGTTTTTTCGAACATATGAAACAAGGGCTGCTTAAGGCACTTAAGGACGATCCGGACATTCGGAAGGATGTGTTCCATGAAGGCTTTTCCGAAAGCGCCTATGTAAGTTTTGTCTTTGACAATTTGATCACGCTGTCCACGAAGCAAGCTTCATCATGTGATTTCTTGCTGGAACTGATTCAAAGGTCGATTTATTGAACAACCAATCCGCCTGCCATACAGGCAGGCATTTTAAGGAGCTAAAGTGAACAATGTTCACATATCTCGGGATAATCCAGCCTGACGGGCTTGATTGAATAGGCAACAGGAAGGGAAGATCGATTATGCAGGCGATTATGGAAACAGTTTTTGACACCGTCTATCTGGCCACGGTCATCACCATTGGGATCATGATGATCAAAAAAGGAGGTAAGGTGAAGCAATACCTCCTGTTTGGGATCATGGCGGTAACATTGGGGGCGGGCGACGCGTTTCACCTTGTTCCCCGGGCCTATGCGTTGTGCACGACGGGGCTTGATAGCTTTACCGCCTTGTTAGGCATCGGGAAACTGATTACTTCCATCACAATGACATTCTTTTACGTTCTGCTCTACCATGTCTACAGGCAGCGGTATGGAATACAAGGAAAAAAAAGTTTGACCGCAGCCGTCTATGGGCTGGCGGCGGTAAGAATCCTGCTGTGTGCGTTGCCCCAGAACGCCTGGACGAGCGCGAATGCGCCGCTTAGCTTCAGCATCTACCGGAACATTCCGTTTGCGCTGCTTGGAATTTTCGTGATCGTACTATTTTTTAGAATGGCCAGGGAGCGCAATGACCGCGCATTTCGATATATGTGGCTGACCATTGTGCTTAGCTTTGCGTTTTACATACCCGTCGTACTGTTTGCCGATTCAATTCCCTGGATAGGCGTTCTGATGATCCCCAAAACCTGCGCGTATGTATGGACAGTTCTCATAGGCTACAATGACATGAGGCGGTGTACCCATTCATTCACCCAAGCATAGGCATTGAATGGCGTCCCCTTCCCGTTCAGCCGTTTCCGCCTTTGGGATCACAGGTATAGATCACCTTGCGCGTGTAGGCGTGCACATAGACTGAGTATTCCGCACTGCCCCGGTCATCCAGGTAGTTGAACTGCCAATAGGGCGGATCAAATCCGGAACTTGTTTCCGCGTATCGGGTGTGCAGCGTATAGGCGGAAGGGTCAAAATCCGGATACTTGCTTTTCAGCGCGCTTTCTCCAATGGAGAGCGCATCCTCCCTGGAAAGGGGATTTGCCATCTCTTCCTCGCTGTAAACAGGCGCGGGGGTAGGCGTGGAATAGTCAATTTCGGTAAGATCCGGCTCCCACCCTTGGGTGGCATAGATCACATTTTGGGTATAGGCATGCACCATCACGGTGAATTTAACGATGTCAAGGTCGGGATGGTCAGCCCGGGGCGCCATGTAATCAAACTGCCAGTAAGGCTGCTCAAACTGCGTGGGCTCGTTATCATGATAGGTTGTAATCACCTTGTAGGCGGATGGGCCGGCGAAGGCCTCGTATTTGCTTTCAAGCGCGCTTTCGCCGATGGAGCGCGCCGTTTCCTTGGAAATCCCGGTCATGCCGTCATAAGTCTTTTTTGGCGCGGGCGTGCCGCGGGGGACATTTTTGGAAACGGGTTTCCCCTTGTTTTTTTTGGCAATGCTCTTTTCCGCGTCCATCAGGCCGATGGTGATATCGCTTTTTTTCACATTGCCATAATAGGCGCCGCCTTTAAGCACTGCCACAAAGTCCTGCGATACGGTCAATTGAATGATGATTTCTTCATCCTTATGGAGTGTGCACAGCACATTGCCGTCTTGGGGGTAACCATCATACACCTTTACGCCGTCTTCCCTGGCATAGGCAACGCCTGTCGCCCCGGAAGCGACCGGCTCTTTATACGCATAGGTTTCCATCTTGTCGCTGACGCTCAAATCGCCTGCGACCGTCCAGCCCACATATTCGCCGTCGCTGACCTGGGACCAAACCAGGCCGCCGGCCTCGAAGCTGCGCACAAGCACCATCAGCTTGTCTTTTTCGCCAAGCCCTAAGGTGATGTAATGGTTGTCCGCCGTGGCGGCCGTGGGGTGGTAATACAGCTGTACGATCTTGTCCTTTGCGGTTGCGGTGTAATAATTGGCGATAAGATCCGTCAAGGAACCATTGCTTGCAGGCACCGTTTCATTTTTGAAGTCAAGCGCGCCGGTCTTTACCCAGCCCTGCATTATTCCGTCAGACACGTTGCTCCAGCCGCCGACGGCGTAGTACACTTCCACAACCGTGCCCTCTTTCAGGCTGCCGATCATTTCGGCCGAGGATTCCGCATTTTTGAAAACCTTCTGGTCGCTGGTAAGCACCGCATACGTAAACTGGTGCTGTGAAGGCGAGGCATCCTTTTCTTCCTGGGTTTCGGGCTTTAAGGTGGAGGTAAGCACATAGCCGGTTTCGTTGTCGCCATACCCGATTTTCGTCCATTCCTGGCCGCGCGTAAGCACCGTGAAATAGCTTAAGTCAAACATCTGCCCGATTATTTCCGCATCCTCGCTGGGTTCCTTACGCACAAAGGTGGTGGGAAGGCCGGGGTAAATAAGGCTCTGCGTTTCGCTGGCGGCAGCCTTGCCGGCATCCACCAGATAAACGCGTTTCACAAAGCCCGTGTGCTTTTTATAGGTCACCTGCGCCCATTCTCCATCTACAGAAAGAACGGTCACCATTTTTTTGTTGGGGATTGTCGTCACAATGGAGGCCGAATCGCTTGCTTCCTTGCGCATTTTCAGGGGGCCTGACGGGGTGGATACCGTTGCCTCAGCCATTACCTCCATGGCGGGGGTGGGGGAGGCGTCAGGGGTTGCGGCTGCGGTTGGAACAGCTTCCCCGGCGCTGACGCTGCCCGGCAGCAAAATCATCATGATCATTACCATGGCAAAGAGGTAACTTCCGATACCTTTCTTCCGTTCCCGCATCGTCTTCCCCTTTCATTTAGAAAGACATATTTGGCTTGAGACCCATATGCAGCAGGGCAAGAGTGAACTGTCATTTATCATACGCGCAAAAAACTTCGCTCCCAATATAACATGGGAGGAAGATGCTGTCAATCCATTGTCGTAACAAAATTGTAACATTATGGGAGGCGGAGAACATTATCCCGCTTATTTATCCATATATTTGCCGCCAAATACCGTGCCGCCTGCTTTCACATAGGACGTGGTATGTGTTTCCGCTTCCTGCAAAAACATCTTGTTGCGGAAATGTTCATAATAATATTCCTTCATCGTCATCAAATCTTTCCTGTACTTTTCCACTTCCATGGCGCATACGCGCATAAACAGAAGCCTGTCCAAAGATACCACAAGCAGGTTTCCCTCAGAAACGGCATCCTTTTGAAGGAAATCATAATCCAGCAATGCAATGCTTCGCCAGATTTCAAATTCGCTTAGCACCACGCCAAGATCGCCGTATATGTCTTTCCGCTTGTCCGGGTACTTTAAAGCCAGCGCAAGGTAATCTTCATTGGATATGACAAGATCGATATCCGCGCCGGCTTTTCTCATGCCGTAATACTCCATGGCCATGCCGCCAATCACCAAAGGTTTGCGGGCAAAAGCCAAACCATTGGTATTCAGCCTTGATTCGATTCTTTCAATTACCTGGTTCATGCATGTTCCTCCGCTTTAAAATGCAGGCCGGCAGAGATTGTTTTGACCGGGATCAGCAGTTTGAAGCTGTTGAATTCCGGGTCCTGAAAGAACTCTACATATACCTCAATGGTATCATACGAGTCTATCTCATATCCCAGGCTTTTGGCATAGCCAGTTGTACCGGCATAGGCATCCGGTGTGGAGATGGAATCGGGAACGCAAGCCTCAAAATAGTCCTGCTCCCTTATATACCGTTTGATCATGCCCGGCGGCGCTTCGGTTGCTTCGCTCACACCGATGGACGCCATATACCTGAACCGGTCACCGCCGCAGGTTTCATGCTCACATATGCCGTACATGGTGATAGAGTTTGACACTTGTTTGATTTCTTCGGCACGTTGAAGGAATCCGCTCCACAATCTGCCAATGGATCCGTCCCGGTCCCACGTTAGGGCATCGCATTCCATACCGGTCACATAAAAACCGCCCATATGAATAAGGCCGAACTTCATCTGTTGGTTGTCTTCGCCCGGTCCGCTATCGGTCAGCATCAGTTTTATCATAGGGGGAGGGGAACTTTCGCTGCGGTATTTGTTGGGAGACATGCCATACACTCTTGTGAATGCGCGTGTAAACACGTCATGCGATTCATAGCCGTATTCCAAAGCGATGCCGGTGATGGTCTTGCCGCTTGTTTTAAGCTCTCCGGCCGCCAGAGACATCCTTCGCCTCAATATGTAAGCCCCGACCGTATCGCCGGTCAACCGCCGGAACAGCCGGTAAAAATGGGGCACCGAAAAACCCGATTCGCGGGCGATGTCATACAAGCTTATGTTTTGCGCGATGTTCCTGTCGATATATTCAAGTGCCGAAAGCATATGCTGGTCTTTTGACATCGTATCACCCCCGTGCCGTTATCATAACACTTTTACCGGGGTATTTCTCGATGAATATTATCATGTTGAGATATAATGCAGTAGATCAGCATAGGGAAGATCAAAAAAGGGACTGTTCTTTATGTCCTCATTTTCATGAGTCAATATGTAGAACAATCCCCTGTGACAAAAATATGTGCATGGTGTGCTCTTAAGCCTTCCCCTCGAGGGCTCCGTAACACCGGCCCCGCCTTTGGCGGAAATGGGAGGGGTGGAGGAGGCTGGCGAAACGAGCAGTGCGAACGGCAGTGAGCAATGCGATGATTGAGCCAGATGGGATAGGTGGCGCGCAGTGCCGGATGAGGTGTATAGCTGCAATTGCTGATCGTCTATTACCACCTCATCAGTCGACTCCGTCGACAGCTTCCCCTCAAGGGGAAGCCTTGGATATGCTCAACTAACTCACACTTTTCAGTCAGCCTGAGGGCATCAGCCCTTTGTTGTGCCTTATATTATTTCTCCTCGTTCTTCAAAAAGGCATAGAATCCGTCTTCCTTCTCTTTGTTGGCTTCCGAGATCTTCCCAAGCGTGGCGGCATAGAAAATGAATTCCTCCTGCCCGTCCAATATAAAGAGGCGGTCACACGCATCCGTATCCAGCGCGGCGATGGCACAGGTGCCAAGAGTCAAAGCGGAACAGGCCACGTACAGGTTCTGCGTGATATGCCCGGCATCAATCAGCGCAACCCGGTGCGCGCTTACGCTGTACCGCCATTCCACCCGGTAAGGCACCACGCTGTAGAAGAAAACCGCGCCCGATTTTCCACACCAGGTTTGGCCTGCCAGGGCATTGCTTACGTCGTCTTCAAGCTGCGAAGGTGTCGACAGCAATTCGACTTCATGGGTCATGGGCAGGTAATGATAGAACCCCTTCTTCAGGCCTCCCACATTCATAACGGCCAGGTAACACTCAAACTCATGGCGCGCTCCGCCGCAGGCAACGGTGCGCAAGGTGGCATAATTCTTTCCGCGTATGCCCCGTATGCCCTGCTGCGCCCATAGCAAAAAGGAAAGCTCCAAAAGGGTTACGGGTTCACCGGTATACACCCGGCTGCTTTTGCGCTGCGCAAGCACCTGAAGGATGTTGTTGCTAAGAGGCAGGCTATCAAAGTCACGGGGGAGTGTGATGCGCTCACCACCCATGGCCGGCTTCACAAGGGGCGGCTGGGGCTTTTTCAGCTCCTGGTCCGATACGACACCCTCATCGCTCCAGTTAGCTTTCATGAAATCCCTTCCGGCCTTGATTCTTTCTTCTAATTGTTTCTTCTCCATACCAGTATCCTCCTGATTGTTTTATGAAGACATCATAGCACGGGATTATGGGGCATAATGGCTTTCATAATAACGTTTCACGCCATCTGCGTAGATGTCGTAATCTATCACAAGCCGCAAAAACATCAGCGTGCCGCCGGCATCCTTCAGCTTCTCATTCACCGGGAAAGGTTCGTTAAGTTTGAAACCCCGATCCGCCATTTCCTCCGGATCCACCGTATCCAAGCCTTCAAGGCCGGGTAGGAAGGTTAAGAATTCCTCCTTCACCTTGATCTTTTTCGTAGCCAGCGTATAGGCCACCGTGGCATTCCCATCCTCTACCGTAACCGATACGGAGCCGATGATATGCACGTTGGATGCGATGAGAGGATACGTCTTAACCCCGTTCTGCGTAAGGTCTACCGGTGTGTACATATACCATTTGCCGGTAAGGGCGGGATCTTCATCCCGGAAGCGCGGTCCGAGCGAGCATGCCGTGTTGTTTGGCCATATCTCGCTTAAAATCGGCGTTGTTTTTGTTTCCAGCGTCTTGCCGCACAGCGTGCAGTACTTTTCCTGTATGCCGGTGGTTTTGTTCGTTGCGGCCACAGTTTCCACCCAATCGCCTGCCACATGCCCCGATTCGGAAAGAACCCCATCCAGTGCCGGTATCTCTTCCTTCATTTCCACATCGCAATAGGTACAGCGGGTGGTTTTCAAACCAGGCGTGGAGCAGGTCGGAGCCTCAATCACCGTCCACGACCCCGGGTCATGCACAACCGGTATTTTGGCTGTTTTCGTTATACTTGCAGGGTCACCCGACGGCGGTAAGTATAGTACAGAATAGGAAGCCTCTATATGGTCAGTGACATCATTTCCTGCGCGGTACCAGGCGGAAAACGTATATGGCGACATATATACCTGCCGGATTAGCCATGAGCCGCTTCCGGTGACGGATGCCCTGCGTAAATCCATTCCTGTTGACAAATCGGTGATCATCAATACATTATCTGAAGACTCATCCGGTATGTTTATATTAAGAATCATAATAACCGATCCCCCATGGGTAACGCTGGAAGGCACTTTGTCAAATGAAAAACTGAAGTCATCGGCTATGGATGTTTGAGGCGCAGAAAGAACGCACCACATCGCCGTGATACAGAGAAGCGGGATCAGGAACATTCTTTTCATATGCATTTCCCTGTCATAAAGAACCTGGGTCCTTTTTGTACATGCCTTCATAATAACGTTTCACGCCATCTGCGTAGATGTCGTAATCAATCACAAGCCGCAAAAACATCAGCGTGCCGCCGGCATCCTTCAGCTTTTCATTCACCGGGAAAGGTTCGTTAAGTTTGAAACCCCGATCCGCCATTTCCTCCGGCTCCACCGTATCCAAGCCTTCAAGGCCGGGCAGGAAGGTTAAGAACTCCTCCTTCACCTTGATCTTTTTCGTAGCCAGCGTATAGGCCACCGTGGCATTCCCATCCTCTACCGTAACCGATACGGAGCCGATGATATACACGTTGGATGCGATGAGAGGATACGTCTTAACCCCATCCTGTGTAAGGTCTACCGGTGTGTACATATACCATTTGTCGGTAAGGGCGGGATCTTCATCCCGAAAGCGCGGTCCGAGCGAGCATGCCGTGTTGTTTGGCCATATCTCGCTTAAAATCGGCGTTGTTTTTGTTTCCAGCGTCTTGCCGCACAGCGTGCAGTACTTTTCCTGCATGCCGGTGGTTTTGTTCGTTGCGGCCACAGTTTCCACCCAATCGCCTGCCACATGCCCCGATTCAGAAAGAACCCCATCCAGTGCCGGCATCTCTTCCTTCATTTCCACATCGCAATAGGTACAGCGGGTGGTTTTCAAACCAGGCGTGGTGCAGGTCGGAGCCTCAATCACCGTCCACGGCCCCGGGTCATGCACAACCGGTATTTCGCAGCATTCCAGCAGTTTAGAAGGAGGAGTAGCCCCCGGCCACATTGAAAAGATGTAAAAGCGTACCAAGATATGATCCGTCACGTCATTGTTAACCGTATAGGTAACGGAAAGTGCCGTGTTGGAATCATCCGGAACAATCTCCCATTTGCTGCTGCCCGCGATAGAGGAAGAGCGGTACGTCAATCCTTTATGGTCGGGTATAATAGCCAACATGGTAACGAAGTTGGTCAGGTGTACGTTAAGCGTTACCTCCAGCGTTTCGCCATGGGAAACACTGGATGGTAAGCCGGCCATGGAAGAACTGAAATCCACAGCGCATGTAGTTTTCGGCGTAAAAAGAACGAATAGCAGTGCTATTACGAAGTAAACCGGCATCATGTTCGTTTTCTTCATATATATCACCTTTATCTCAAAATTACCCAGAATCTTCTATGAATATTCTACCATTATCAGGTATATAGATCAATGCAAATAATGAGCATTGGCAAAGAATGATTATCACAATAGGCATGCGGCACTTTTCTTCCAGCGATTCAAATGCTTTGCTCAAACCCATGCGGAGACGGCGAACACCTCCACCACCTGGGAGGGTATGCGTTTGACATGCAGCCCATCCCCTGTACTGTAGTTGTGGCATAGAATGGGTACAAAAAAAGCCCCTTGCCAAAATGGCAAGGGGCTTTGTTGTGCTATACCTTAATACCTGGGATTCTGCCTGTTATAGCAATCACGGCAATAGACGGGCTTGTCGCCGCGGGGCTGGAACGGCACTTGAGTGGGGCGGCCGCAGCCGTCGCAAATTACATCATACATCTGGCGGTCGCCGGTACCCCTGCTGTTACGGCCATCACCGTTGCGCTTGTTGGCCCTGCAGGCGGGGCAGCGGGTCGGCTCATTCTGAAAGCCTTTTTCAGCGAAGAAAGCTTGTTCAGAGGCGGAGAATACGAATTCGGTGCCGCAGTCACGGCAGGTAAGGGTTTTGTCGGTGTACATAGAAAATACCTCCTGATTTTGCCCAGTCGTTTTAATTTCGTCGTTACAAATGGCCCTACAAGCTGTCACTGGACATGCATGAAACCAAGAGGTACACTTGGAACAACCGATACGAAAGCCCAACCATTATAGCACAATTTTCAATTTGTGCACGCTTTTTTAAAAAAAAGTATTTCCGTTGAGAAACGGAAGGCTGCTGGAAAATATTTTGTGAAATATTAAACAAGTACTTGACAACCATAATCATAGTTGATAACATTATCAATGTTAATAATAATCCTATTGAAAAGCTGTGGTGCAATGAAAAGAAACCTGATGGAAATTATCATGAATCCAACGAGACAGCGGATAGTGCAGTATCTGATGATGCACGGACAGGGATCAACCGGAGAAATGCTTAAGGAGCTGCAGGATATTCCTCCGGCAAGCCTGTACCGTCATGTCAAGCTTTTGCTTGATGCAGGGCTGATTGAAGTCGAAAGGGAGGAAAGAATCCGCGGGGCGGTCGAAAAGACCTACCGGCTAAAGCAACAAACGGACAATGAAATGAAGAACCATGATATTGGGGCCATGTTTCAGACAGGGCTTATATCATTGATGACTGATTTTCAAAAATACTTTGCACAGGATGATAACGACCCGGTAAAAGACATGCTCAGCTTTTCGACTTCAACGATCATGATGACGGACGAAGAGTTCCTTGATTTTCTGATGAAGCTGAACACGATATCCGGCGAAGCTATCCAAAACAAGCCTGGAAACTTAAGAAAACCGCGAAGGCTGACACTGATCTCTTCCCCCAATGAAGAAGAAAGGAAAAACAGGGAGTGAATTTTATGCTGAGCATAAAAAGTTTGACCAAAACTTATAAGGGAGGCAAAACGGCGGTATCGCATTTGTCTCTTCAGGTGGAATCGGGCGATATATATGGCTTTATAGGCCATAACGGGGCCGGAAAAACAACGACAATCAAGTCTGTTGCAGGAATCATCGATTTTGATGAGGGAGATATACTGGTTGACGGAGTATCGGTAAGGGACGATCCCATGCAATGCAAATCAAAAATTGCGTACATCCCTGACAATCCGGATTTGTATGAGTATCTGACCGGTATACAGTATCTCAATTACATGGCTGATGTTTTCGGCGTTTCCAAGCGGGAGCGTGAGCGGCTGATCAAAACATACAGCGATGGCTTTGACCTTACGCGTGCGCTGGGGGACCTGATTTCATCGTATTCCCACGGCATGAAGCAGAAGCTGGCGATCATCGGGGCGCTGATTCACAGCCCCAGGCTGATGATACTGGATGAACCTTTTGTAGGCCTTGACCCGAAGGCAATTGTGTATCTGAAGGAAGTTATGCGAAAGCTTTGCAGTGCAGGCACCGCCATTTTCTTTTCGACCCACGTGCTTGATGTGGCTGAGAAGCTGTGCAACAAGGTGGCCATCATCAAAGAGGGCAAACTGATTGCATCAGGCAAAACAGAAGAAATGACGGGCGGCAGGTCGCTTGAATCGGTTTTTATGGAGGTGGTTTTAAGTGCTGAAGCAAATCAGGCTTCTGGTTAATATACAAACGTGCAATCTGTTCGGGCTGAACGAATTCCGGTATACGAAGGATGTAAAGAAGAAACACCGCTGGCTGGGCATGGCAGCCGTTTGGGCGCTGCTTACCTTGATTCTGATCGTTTATATTGGCCTGTTTTCAGGCGGCCTGATCAGTATAGGGCTTGGGGAAATTGTTCCCGAATATCTTTTCACAATCACAAGCCTTGTTATTTTGTTTTTTACGATTTTCAAAGCAGGCAGCGTCATTTTCCAAATGAGAACATATGAAGCGCTGATATCGCTGCCTGTTTCAAAAACCGCAATTGTTATCAGCCGCTTTATCACCATGTATATCACAAATCTTCTTTTGAGCTGCTTTGTGATGCTTCCCGGTATCGTGCTTTACGGTATTTGGATGAAGCCGGGTTTCAGCTTTTATATTTTCAGCATTCTGGGCACTTTTTTCCTGCCCCTTCTTCCCATAACGGTTGCTACCATGATTGGTGCGTTCATTACCGCCGTAAGTTCCCGGATGAAGAGAAAAAGCCTCGTGAATTCCGTGCTGACGATGCTCCTTATTGTCGGGTTCATGGTTCTTAGCACAGGCTCTGCCGACAAACTGGAAAACATTAGCGGGGAAATGCTGAAAAACCTTTCGGCTGTGATATCATCTCAGATCCAGAGGCTGTATCCGCCTGCTGTCTGGTTCGGTAGGAGCGCCGTTTTAGGAAGCCTGCCTTCGTTTTTGCTCTTCTTCGGCGTTTCGGCCGCGTTGTTCCTTGTGATGGTTTTTGCGGTTCAGCACTATTTCACCATCATCTGCACCGCGCTTAACGCAACCACCGCAAAAAACAATTACAAAATGCGGGAGCTGAATACAAATTCGCCTTTGATGGCCATGTTCCGCCGCGAGCTCAAACGGTATTTTGCCTCAAGCATATATGTTACCAACACCATCATTGGATATGTTCTGATGGCAGTATCATCCGTAGCACTGTTTATCGCGGGGCCGGATAAGCTGGAAGCCGCGCTTGGGTTTCCGGGGCTGATCAGCAAGGCGTTTCCCCTGTTTCTTGCGGCATTAGGGGCCATAACGACGCCTGCATCCTGCGCCATATCCATGGAAGGGAAGCAATGGTGGATTGCCAAAACCATTCCGGTGTCAAGCAAGGATATTTTCGACAGCAAAATTCTGATGGCGCTGGCGGTCGCGGCTCCGGAATATCTTGTTGCGGTGATATTTGGCTTGCTGGCTATGAAGCCGCCTTTTATAGGGGCTTTATGGATCGTCTTAATCCCGGCCGTCTATATCGTATTTATGGCAGTGGCCGGCATTTGCGTGAACCTTGCCATGCCGGTGTTTAACTGGGAAAATGAAATCAGGGCGGTGAAGCAAAGTGCTTCTGTGATGGTTACCATGCTGGTTGGCTTTGCAAGCTTTTTGCTGCCGATTGTAAGCCTTCTGGCAATAGGCAATGTATCATCCGACCTGGTGATGCTTATCACTTTACTTGTCATCGCGGCGGTAACGGTTATGCTGTATTTCCGGAAGAACAGGAAAAAGATACTGTATATTGGGTAAGGCATTATTTTCAGGGAACACAAAGGCCCGCTTTTTTGCGAGCCTTTTTTTTCAGAAGAATGTGGCTGACTAGTGGACTTTCAACTACAGAAAATGCGGAATTCACAAGTCCCGGCAGAGAAGTCAACTAACAAACGATGCTGTAGGGGCGATCTGTGATCGCCCGCATGTTGCGGTCAGGATGTGTCACTTGGCGGGCTCCGGTACACCGTCCCCGCCGGTGGCGGAAATGGACGGTGTGGAGGAGGCTGGCGAAACGAGCGGAGCGCAGCACCGCGACGATTGAGCCAGATGGGAACTCACAGATCGCCCCTACAGCTTTCAGGCAAAGATGAATGGATTTGCCAAGAAGTCACGCCCCCGACAGGATACAACAGTATAACGCTTCACAAACAACCTCATTCCGAGAGTTCTGTAGTTGCCAGAGTACTAGTGGACTTTCGACTACAGAAAATACGGAATTCACAAGTCCCGGCAGAGAAGTCAACAAACAAACGATACTGTAGGGCGCGACGACCCGGCGCGCCGTGTGCTGATGTGATTC
>JAEZJP010000042.1 GCA_023415715.1 Bacillota bacterium | reverse complement strand
GTCCTGGGCTGAATCAGATGGGGCGGGGGGCACCGGCTTCCTATGACGACAGAATGTCCTAAAAAAGTGTTTTCCGGGAGGAAACGCATGGCCGGACGAAAAGCGGCGGTTTTTCTTTCGGCAGCGCTATGCTTTATATTTCCCTTAAGTGCTTTGGCCCAGGAGGAAACGGCTGAAGTTTTTACGGTTTCCGCGAAGGCGGCTGTCCTGATCGAGGAGCAGACCGGCACGGTGCTGTATGCCCAGAATGAAACGGCGCCTTTTCCCATGGCTTCCACCACCAAGGTGATGACGGCGCTGATGGTGCTGGAATACGGTCATCTGGACGAGGTTGTTACCACGAGCAGGAATGCCTTTGGCGTGCCTGGCAGCAGCATTTATTTGTCCCTTGGAGAAAAACTCACGCTGGAACAGATGCTTTACGGCCTGATGCTGGCCAGCGGCAACGATGCTGCGGTAGCGATTGCGGAACATATCGGCGGCACGGTAGACAATTTCTGCAAGAAGATGACGGAGCGCGCCGCAGAACTGGGCTGTAAGGATACTGTGTTCATGACACCTCATGGCTTGCCCAATAAAATTCACCATACCACAGCCTATGATCTTGCGCTGATTGCCCGGGAAGCCATGAAATACCCGCTGTTTCGGAAGATCGTATCCACCCAGCGGGCAACCATCCCCTGGGAAGGGCGGACTTACAGCAGGATCCTCAACAACAAAAACAGGCTTCTGTCCACTTATGAGGGAGCCACAGGCATCAAGACCGGCTATGTCAGGGCGTCGGGCAGGTGCCTTGTTTTTGGCGCGGAACGGGATGGACTGGAAGTAGTGGGCGTTGTTTTAAATTGCCCCAACTGGTTTGATGAGGCCGCCAAGGTGATGGATTATGGCTTTGCCAACTACCGCTATCTGCTGATGCTTAAGTCTGGTGAGCAGGTGCGCAGTCTGCCTGTTGTAGACGGGGAGAAGAAGGAAGTCAGCATACTCCTTCAAGGCGATCTGGCCGCGCCGGTTGCGCAGGAGGAATGGCCGCAGATGGAATTCGATTTGCCGGATTCTCTGGCCGCCGGTGTTACAAAGGGACAGGTGGTGGGCACCGCCAGGCTTACACTGAACGGCAGATTGCTGGTGGAAAGACCCCTCATAGCCGCAAATGAGGTACCGCAGCGTACCTTTCGCTCAGGCATCGGAAGAATCTTTGACCAATGGCTCCTTGTTAGTGAATTGGCGCAATAGCAGTGCGGCAGCGCTGTTTGCAGGCTTTGTGGCCTTGCTCTTGCTTGTATGGCGCCGCCTGATCAAAAAATTTTGGTAATTCATAAACAGAAAAGCCGCCTTCGTGATATAGCACCGGAAGGCGGCTTTTTTGGTTTTGATTAGGAAAAGATTAGAATTTGATATACTACTTGACACATAGTATTGCGCGTTGTATGATACTGCGCGTCGGGAGGTGAAGCCATGGATGTCCAGTTGAAACGGGGGTTGTTGGAAATATGCGTACTTTCCCTGCTTTCGCAACAGGATTCCTATGGCTATCAGCTCATAAAGGACATATCCGCTGTCATAGAAATATCGGAATCCACCTTGTATCCCATCTTGAGAAGGCTGGAAAGCGCACAATGCCTTCGAATTTACACCAGGGAGCATGATGGCCGGCTGCGCAAGTACTACGCCATCACCCAAGCAGGTCGGGACAGGATTGCGGAATTTATGACCGACTGGATGGACGTGATGAAGGTATACGATTTTATCAGGAGGGTAGGACGATGACGCGGAAACAATTTCTTGAAGGGCTGAGGCAGGAATTGCATGGCCTGCCGCAGCGGGAAATTGAACAAACGCTTCACTACTATACGGAAATCATAGCCGACCGTATGGAGGAAGGCATGACCGAAGAAGAGGCCGTGGCCAAAATGGAGCCCATGCACGTCATTGCCCGTAGGGTAGCCGCGGATTTCAAGGGAACAACAGCGCCCAGAGCAAAAATGTCCGGTTTCATGATCGCTATGATCATTCTGGGCTTTCCGCTATGGTTCCCGCTGCTGGTTACCGGTGCGGCGCTGATGGTGGTTATGCTGACGCTGGCGTGGGTCATGGTGCTGGTACTTTGGGCGGTCTGCCTGGCATTGTTTTCGGGCGGTATGGCGGCCATCATTACGCTTTTCATTGGCGGTTACCACTTTGGGGTGCCTGTGGTTGGGCAAATCGGCTTGGGGATGGCGGCCATGGGGCTTTCCATCTTTCTGTTTTACGGGGCGAAGGGAGCCATTCCCTTGGCCACGGGCGCAACACTGCGCCTGGTATCACGCATAAAAAAGGGATTTGTGAGGAGGGGAATCGTATGAACAGGAAAAACTCAATTCTGAAATTGGCCGGCATATTGCTGGTGGTTGGCCTGGCACTGTACTTTGTGAGCATGGGGGCTTTTGCATCCGGTGCACCTACGTGGGGTATCAAAGGGACGGAAATTGTATATGAAAAGGAAGATTATACCGTAAATGCGGATGGAGTTGATCAAATAACGATCAGAGCCAGGAACATGCCCATTACGGTGACGCCTTCCAAGGGCAGTGAGATCTCGATTCATTATTACACGAGTGAAAAGGATCCGTATGAGGTATCGCTGGATGGCGGTAAACTTACACTCAAGTACAAATACGACAATTTGTTCAATATAGGCAGCTGGTTTACCAATCAGGCAAATCTGAACGTGGAAGTGGTTGTGCCCGAAACGTATGCCGGCGCACTTGAGCTGGATACCTCCAACGGTTCTGTAAACGTATCCGGTCTTACGGCTGCGGGTGATGTGCGCATCGATACTTCCAACGCTTCGATTAATATGAACAACGTATCCGCAACTCTTGCAAGTGCCCATTCCTCCAACGGTGCAGTAACCCTGGACAAAGTGATCGTTTCCGGTACGGTGGACATGAGATCTTCCAACGGTTCGCTCACGGCCAGGCAGGTGGCCGCCAAAGACAGGCTGTACCTGGATACCTCCAACGGCCGCGTTGTGGTGGATCAGGTGACATCCGCTGCCATCGAACTGAAAAGCTCCAACGGTTCCATCTCCGGCAGCGTTGGCGGAAAGCGCTCGGATTACACTATCTCTTCCGATACCTCCAATGCTGACGATAACCTGGGTGACGGCGGCAAAGGCCCGTTCAAACTGACGGTGAATACCTCCAACGGCGCCATCAACATCAGCTTCCTCGATGAGTGACATGATATATTAGGCATCAGGCCTTACCTATAAGGTGAGGCCTGTTTTTTTTACTTATTTATGGGAATGCTTTATATTGGGATAATGAAAACGGCGCAGCACTGCTTGTATTTTGTCGATTTTTTTGGTATGCTGGCAAAGGCATTGGAAACCGTCCGGCCGTGAAGGAGATGCAGCATGCTGACAATCCTGCCCTTGAGTGAAGCCATGATCCCTTTATACAACCAGATTGATAACAGATATCTGGTGGGGGAACTGGCCGCTGTGCGGGTGGCCCGCTCCGGTTTTTCTCTGGAATACATGCCTCTTGGCAAGGCGGAATGGCGCACCTATCCGCCGGAAAGCCTGTTTACGCCGCAAGAGCTGCTTAAGCGGAAAGATGCGGTGTGCTTTTTTGGATTTTTGGATGGGCAGCCTGTAGGCCAGGCGGTGGCGGCCCGTCATTGGAACAACCTTGCCATGCTGTGGGACATCCGTGTGGATGTGCGTAGCCGCCGCAAGGGCGTAGGCAAGGCACTGCTGGAGGCTTGCCGCAGCTGGGCGCTTCATCAGGGTTTGAAAGGAATCATGGTGGAAACGCAGGATGGAAACCCTGTGGCCTGCCAATTCTATCAAAGCTGCGGATTCGTACTGGGCGGCGTGGACAGAATGCTGTATGCCGCTACACCGAAGCAGTTCCAAAAGCCGCCCGCGCTTCGTGACAGCGCGCTGTTCTTCTACCTCTTATTTGATTGATTGCCGCTTGACTGATAGATATTTGACTGCTGTAACTTACTGCCGTTTGATTGGGGATAGATCACATGCGCTTGCAAAAATTCCTGGCCCAGTGCGGGGTCGCTTCCAGGCGGACGGCGGAAAAGATGATTGCCGAAGGCCGGGTAAAGATAGGCGGCATCGTTGTCACGCAGATGGGCGTTCAGGTGGAACCAACTGATCAGGTGTTGGTGGATGACAAGCCTGTAACGCCGGAAGAAGAAAAGCATTATCTTTTATACCACAAGCCTATGGGCGAAGTGACTACCGCTTCCGATCCGGAGGGGCGGCCTACCGTGCTGGACAGGTTCAAGGAATATCCCGTGCGGCTGTATCCCGTGGGGAGGCTGGACTTTGACAGCGAAGGGCTTTTGCTGCTGACCAATGATGGGGAAGTGACCCAGCGGATGCTCCACCCCAGCCGGGAGGTGGAGAAGGTCTATTTGGCCAAGGTCTCCAATCGTTTGGAGCCTGAAACGGCCAAGCGGCTGCAGGAGGGCGTGTGGCTGGGCGAGCGGAAGACCGCGCCTGCTAAGGTTCGTATTTTGAGATATGACGCATTTTCCACATCGGTGCTTGTTTCTATTCATGAGGGGCGCAACCGGCAGGTGCGGCGCATGTTTGAGGCGGTAGGCCATCAGGTGGTGCTTTTACGCCGCGTGCAGTTCGGCCCCTTAAAGCTTGGGGATGTGCAGCGGGGCCAATGGCGGCATCTGACGGCGGATGAAGTAAGGCTGCTGAAGGGCTTGTAACAGATATGGCCTATTTGTTGAAAAGCGCCAGGTACCTTGCGGCGGAGTGCCACCGTCAATTGCTGGGCTCCGGTGACCGGGTGATTGACGCCACCATGGGCAACGGCCAGGATACATGTGCCCTGGCCCGGCTGGTGGGGGAAAACGGGAAAGTGATCGCCTTCGATGTGCAGGAGCCGGCTGTAGTAAGAACGCGCGGATTGCTTATGCAGGAAGGTATTCTGAATAGGTGCGAGCTTCACCATATGGGTCACGAACATGTTTTGCAGGTGGTAAAGGAACCCGTAAAATTGGCGGTATTCAATCTGGGCTGGCTTCCCGGCGGAGACAAATCCGTTACCACCCGCTGGGAGACGACACGCGCGGCCGTGGAAGGCTGCTTGCAGCTGCTGCTTCCGGGCGGTGTTTGCACCGTATGCGTCTATCCGGGGCATGAGGAGGGGAGCCGTGAGCTTCAGGAATTGAAAGCTTTCCTTGCCTCGCTTCCTCCGCAATCGTTTAATGTTCTTCACCAGCAGTTTTTAAATGCAGGGCCGGGTTCGCCGGAATGCTTTATACTTCAAAGGCAATAATAGGCTCGTCTAGGGTTGTCCATCCGGACAACCCGTTTCTTTTATGAGTACGTTAAAAAAACATCAATGAATCTGCGATTTTCAGCAGGAAATAGGGGAAGAACGGAGAATAATAGAAATCGGGTTAAATTTGAACCTTATTTATTACTTTAAAATCGGATTAATGGAATCCATGGAAGGAGAACGGGCATGAAAAACACCCAGGACATTGCGCAGGTGCTGTCGAAAAAGCAGACCATCCTTAACGGGGATGCGGCGCGCGTCGAAAAGCAGCGTGCAGCCGGAAAAATGACAGCCCGGGAGCGCATCGCAAAGCTGTTGGACCAAGGCAGTTTTGTGGAGATGGACACATTGGTCTCCCAAAAGGAAGACGGCGCCGGTGTGGTGACGGGTTATGGCACGGTGGAAGACCGCCCCGTCTATTTGTTTGCCCAGGATTATACCGTGCATGGCGGCGCGATGGGGGAATTGCAGGCAGCGAAGATCCTCAAGGTGCTGGATCTTGCGCTGAAGACCGGCGCTCCTGTAATAGCGCTGTGCGACAGCGCAGGTGTCCGCCTGGATGAAGGTGCAAAAGCCATGGATGCCTACGCAAAGGTTTATGCAAAAATGGCACGGCTGAGCGGCGTATGCCCAATGATCTCCCTGATACTCGGTCCCTGCGTGGGTGGCGCGGCATTGATTGCCCGCTTGGCCGATATCAGTATCATGGCCAAGAATGTAGGGGAATTGATGGTGTTCGGACCTCAGGTGGTCAGCTCGGCCACAGGGAAAGACTATACGGCAAAAACCCTGGGCGGGGCGGATGTGCTTGCTAAACAGGGCGGCATTGCGCTTACCGCGGATAACGAGGCTGAGGCAATCAAGCTGGCTGTATCGCTGCTTGGATTGCTGCCGGGCTGCAACGCCGAGGATGCCCCCATCGTGGACATGGACGACTTGAACCGTTTGATGCCCGAAGCGGACGTGGCTGATTACAGCGCACTGCTTGCGGCCCTGCTGGATGGCGGAAGTTTTATTGAGCTTTATTCGGAATATGCAAAGTCTACCCGTGTTGCTTTGGGGCGCCTGGGCGGACGGACTGTTGGTGTGGTGTGTTCAAACGCCGATCATAACGAGGGCCGGCTTTGTCCCGGCGCATGCGCAAAAGCAGCCAGATTCGTACGCTTTTGCGACTGCTTCAGCCTGCCGGTGGTGAGCATTATCAACTCCGCAGGGCTGAAGCTGGTCGATCCCGAGGATCAAGCCAGGCTGCTGACCGCCGCCGGACAGCTGCTTTACGCCTATGCCGAAGCCACCTGCCCCAAGGTATCCGTGGTAGTGGGCAACGCCATCGGCGTAAGCTATGTAGCCATGTGCGGCAAAGCCAATGCCGATATGGCGTATGCCTGGCCGGGCGCCGTGATTTCCGCGTTGTCTCCGGAAGCGGCTGTTCAGGTGCTTTATAAGGACGAGCTGAAGGCTGCAAAGGAGCCTGCCCTGGAAGCAAGGGAAAGGCTTACGGCGGAGTATGCCGCTAACGTGGCCGACGGCGTTCAGGCGGCCAGGGACGGTATGATCGACGACGTGGTGGAACCCGGGCAGACCCGCAAGCTGGTCATTGCCGCGCTTGAGATGTTGTCTTCCAAGCGGGATTCCAACCCGCCCAAAAAACACGGCAATCTGCCGTTGTAAGAAGGGACGGGAGGAGATATGGATCGGTTATGGTTTGGCCTTGGCGTGACTGTGGTCGGCATGGTCATCGTGTTTATAGGCCTTGCGATTCTCATTATTTGCATCAATCTGCTCAAAAGCCTGTCCAAGGAGAAAAAAGAGGAATCAGCTGCGCCAGAAGCGAAATCTCCGGTACAGGAAGATACGGATGAGATACCGCTGCCGGCGATATTCAGCGCTGTTGCAGCCGTAATGGTGAAGGAGGAACAGGAGCAATTGGTGGCTGTGCTCACCGCTGCCGTTGCAGCCCTGTGGGAAGAGGAAACGGGTTTTGTTGTACGCAGGATCCGCCGTATTGAGACAAGCCCTGCCTGGCAAAAGGCCGGCCGTGAAGAACAGGTTTTCAGCCGTTTCTAATTTGATTGATAATTTGTAGGAGGGTTACATTATGCGTAAATTCGTTATCACCGTCAATGGAGTTTCTTATGAAGTGGAAGTGGAAGAAGTGGCTGCCGGCGCTGCGCCAGTAGTCCGTTCCGCTGTTCCTGTTGCCGCTCCCGTCGCCGCTCCGGTTGTAGCCCCTGTTGCCGCTCCCGTTGCTGCGCCCGCTCCCGTACAGGCGGCTGCCCCGGTGAAGGCCCCCGCTCCTAAGGCCGCCTCCGTTGCAGGCGGACAGTCCGTGAAGGCGCCCATGCCTGGAACCATTATTGATGTGAAGGTCAATGAAGGCGATACGGTAAAACGCGGCGATGTGCTCTT
>JAEZJP010000332.1 GCA_023415715.1 Bacillota bacterium | reverse complement strand
GTGTAATGGTAACACGTGGGTCTCCAAAACCTTTGTTGAGGGTTCGAGTCCTTCTGCCCCTGCCAAAAGACGCATAATATGCGTCTTTTTTATTTACGTGTTTTTATAATGTTTGATAATGTCTCATTCGGCGTATCCAAAAGGGCATTGACAAGCACACTGTCATCCAACTCCCCCATGCTTTTGAGGCCATCCTCATCCAATACGATGACACGGTGATACTTTCCGGGCGACATTCTGCGGAACAACTCCCTTATGCTTGTGGCGCCGGATGATCCAAGCCACTCCACCTGCAGTGTTTTTTCACGCTCCAGCTTCATTTTTTTGGAAATAACGCCATGGATGCATTGTATGGCAGCCATGGTTCTGCTTAAGTGCGCTGCATACATCAAATAACAGCCAACGATCACCAGCGACAGGTTTGCCACGCCGTGAATAGCGCCCCATATGGCCAGGCCGTTCAATACAAGCCCTGCACAGATGCCTGCGGTGGACAGTATACGCATGGCTTTTTGCCAGCCGATGAAAGGCGTCAACAGTGCCTGCAGCATGCGTCCGCCATCCAGCGGCAGCACGGGGAGGAGATTGAAACAAAGGAGCAGCAAGTTCCAGCGAAGGAAACCTTCAATCTGCGCAAGGCTTACCCAGTTAAGCTGCAAAAGCCCTGCACACACAAGGCATAGAATCCAGCTCATGAGGGGTCCCGCAGCCGCAACCACAAACTGCTGGACCGGTGTGGCCTCTGAAATGTCTTCCATGTGGGCCACACCGCCAAAGGGTGTAAATTCTATCTCCGGCACCGGCAGATGAAACGCCTTGGCAGCAAATACATGTGACAGCTCGTGAATGATCAGCGCCAGCAGCGCGGACAACACCGCGCCGCCCTGCCCTACGCCGATTAACACAATGGCGCCAATAAGGGCAAGTGGATGGACCCTAATACGCGTATGGTTGATTTCCAGCGCTTTCACGGCACGGTCACCACTTCCTTCATCATAGGAACGGGATCTATGGACCGGCCGTTTCGGCGCACTTCAAAGAACACAGGCTGTTTAGCCGCCGTTTCCCCTATGATATCGCCTTCGTAAACCTGGTCTCCCTCCTGCACAAAACATTCCTGCAGGTTTCCGTACAGCGTTTCCAGGCCATCCTCATGGCGGATTCGAACGACGCGCTCTTCCCCATCTCCATGCGCTATATTCATGACTTCCCCATCGGCTGCGACCCGGACGTCGGTGGAAACGCCCAACAGCGCGATATATGGTTCTTCCTCGTTGTAAACATGTACGATATCCCCGCTGACCGGCGCCGATACCTGTACCGTTTCATTGTTGTTCCAGAATACCAGTGCGGATTCCGGCAGAAGATTGCTGACAAATGTCAGTTTCCCCAACGACTCATCCAGATTCATGGTTACGCTGTCCTGGATGGCGGCGAATACACCCTTAGACTCTGGCAGCGCGGCATTACGTACAGCCACCGCGCACAGCAGCAGCGCCGCGGCTACAGCAACGTTGCGCGTCAGACGCTCGGCGAAGTCCTTTTTGCGGGGCTTCACCCACTTAATATCGTTTTTCTTCTCCGGCTCCTTCGGGGGAACGATGATCGGCCCATCTAGGGGCTTTCTATGAACCACATGCATGGGCTTGACTTGTGCTTTGGGCAAAGGCCGATATGACATGACATCCACTCCCTTCTGCCAATTATATGACGGGAGTGGATGTAAACATGAAAAAAAGCGATTAATTCAAGCACCCTGTTCGCTGCATATGTGTAAGTGCGTTCACAAGAGCGATCTTACCGTGGCCATAGGTCAGGCCGCCCTGAAGATAAGCGATGTACGGTTCCCGCATGGGCGCGTCGCAGCTTAACTCTATGGAGGCGCCTGACACAAACGTACCCGCGGCCATGATAACCTGGTTTTGGTAGCCCGGCATATCCCAGGGTTCCGGTACCGCCATGCTGTCCACCGGGGAAGCCGCCTGTATCCCCTGGCAAAAAGCGATCAAACGCTGAGGCGTTTGCATTTCAATGGCCTGTATGATATCTGAACGCAATTCAAAGGCAGAGGGCGTCGTTTTCATTCCCAGCAATTCAAAGGCCCGGGCGGCCAGAATGGCAGTTTTCAGAGCCTGAACCACCACATGTGGGGCCAGGAACAGCCCTTGGTAAAACGGCTGATAGCTGCCGGCGTAGGAGCCTACCTCCAGGCCGATGCCCGGTGCAGTTAATCTGGACGCTATGCGCCGCACACATTCTTCTTTTCCTGCAATATACCCGCCGGTGGGCGCCAATCCTCCGCCGGGATTTTTGATCAGGCTTCCCACACATATATCGGCGCCATATTGGCTTGGCTCCGTCTTTTGCACAAACTCGCCGTAGCAATTGTCCACCATCAGCCTTATATTGGGATAATCACGGTGCAAATGCTCTTTAAGAGGCTTTATGTCTTCCGGGTTCAATGAATTTCTCCAGGCATAGCCGCGGCTGCGCTGAACCATGATTACACGCGTATTTGGGCGGATGGCATTTTGAATGGCATCAAGATTCAGTTTTCCATCCTCATTCAGTTCAACATGGCTGTAGGAAACATTCATTTCCGCCAGGGAGCCCGGTGCATGATCTGCTATGCCGATCACTTCATCCAGCGTGTCGTATGGCTTGCCGGAAGCGGATAAAAGATGGTCGCCAGGTAAAAGCAGCCCGAACATACATAGCGACAGCGCGTGGGTACCTGAGGCGATATGGGGCCGCACGATGGCCGCCTCTGTTTGAAAGATTTCGGCAAAAATGGCTTCCAGCGTATCCCGGCCGATGTCGCCATACCCGTAACCGGTGGTAGGCGCAAAATGGCGCGACGCCACCTGATGCTTTTGCATGGCGGAAAGCACCCGACGAGTGTTGTATATCTCCGTCTCTTCCAAGGAAGCAAATATGCCTGCGCAATCATTTTGCGCCTTATCTACCAGCTTTTCGATATCCGTCATGTTGAATATTCCTCACATAATTTGTATTGTCAGGCGTTCAATGCAGCCCGAATGCATTCCATGGCGTCTTCCGTTAAATTCTTCGCCTGGGCATCCAGCCACGTCATACCTTCCGTGCGTTTAAACCATGTCATCTGCCGCTTGGCATAATGGCGCGTACCAAGCTTGATGGCTTCCACAGCCTGATGAAGCGGCTGCCCGTCATTCACCACGGGGATCAGCTCTTTATAGCCCAACCCCTGCATGGATTGCGCTTCCGGCGGAACACCCATGCGAAGGAGGCCTTCCACTTCCCGAACCAGCCCCATATGCATCATGGCATCTACACGGCCATCAATTCTTTTATAAAGCGTCTCCCGTTCCAGGAATAGGCCAAGAATGCAAAGGGTATAGGGGCATTCAGGCTGATCATGAAGCTGCTGGCTGGATAGAGGCTTTCCTGTAAGCTCATAAACCTCCAGCGCCCTTACGATACGGCGGATATCATTCCTGTGCAGCCTGTTTGCAGATGCAGGATCGACTTTGAATAGCATTTCGTGAAGTGTTTCGCCACCGTTTTCCTGTTGTGCTATAGCCGATAAACGTTCCCTTATAGCAGGATCGCCCTGTGTTCCCCCCAATTCCATGGAAGTGGTCAGTGCTTTCAGGTAAAGCCCGGTACCGCCAGTTAGAATGGGGACATTCCCTCTTTGATGCACATCGCTTATGCAATCTTTTGCCTGCTTTGCGTATTCGGCCACGGAATAGGTGTCCTTCGGGTTGGCCACGTCAAGCATGTGGTGCACAATGCCTTCCCGCTCTTCCATAGTAGGCTTTGCGGTGCCAATGTCCATGTAGCGGTAGACCTGCATGGAATCCATGGCGACCACTTCGCCCTGTAGCCTACGGGAAAGGGCGATGGAAAGGCTTGTCTTGCCACTGGCCGTAGGGCCTGCAATCACAATCAAGGGAGGTTTCAACACAAAAGGAACATCCTTCCGGCTACTGAATGCGTTTAAAACGTTTGTCCAAATCCTGGTGGGTAATAGAGATCACAAGCGGACGTCCGTGTGGACATGTGGGCGTAACGCCCGTTTCTGTGGCTCTTCGCACTATATCCTCAATTTCTACCTGGGGCAGGCGCTCGCCGCCCTTTACGGCACGCTTGCAGGCCATTTGCAGAATCGCTGTACGCCGTTTCTCAAGCGTTGTAAGGCCGCGCATTGTTTCCAGCTCATCCAGCAGTTCCAGAAGAAAGCTTTTGGCCTGAGGCTGCCCCAATATAATGGGAACAGACCTTATTTGCACGGCATGGTCGCCAAAGGAAGATATCTCAAAGCCGGTTTGGGTAAGCGCCTCCTGATTTTCCTGGAGGGTTTCCAATTCCCTGTGGGTCAGCGTTACTACCTGGGGCACAAGCAAGGCCTGCGAGGCTGCCTTTTGATCATATGCCCGTATCATCCGGTCGAACAGGAGTCTTTCATGAGCGGCATGCTGGTCGATTAAAAGCAATTGGTCTTTGTATTCGATCAGTACATAGGTTTGAAATACCACGCCCAATATCTTTATATCAGGCTTTAATTCCTTTTCAGGCAAAGCGGGGATAGTTTCCACTTTTTCCAAAGGTTTTGTATCCTCTTCAAAAGGCTTCTTCGTATTTGCCAGAATGATATCCTGTTCCAGAGGGAATGACGGAATCGTAGAAGCTGGCATGTATGTTTCCCTAAGAACTGATCCCTGGCTGCGATTTGGCATCGGTACAACAATGGGGTTGGGGGCAGGCATAGCGGGAATAGACTTCGGTTCTACTTTCTTGTTATCAATATTGAACTTCGGTCTATTATCATCAGTGTCAGTGCCATCCCTTGAAGGGTCGGACGGAATTGTACCGGAGTTCACTTTGCTGGCGGCCATATTTCTTACAGCCACGTTGTTTGGAAGTAAATGCAGTGGAGTTTCTGCCGGATTCAATTCCATTTCAGGGATATTAACAAGAGGATCATCCTTGTGAAGAACCTCCAGGATCATGTCGCGTACGGATTCAAATACATCGTTTTCATTTTGAAAGCGTACTTCCATTTTGTTGGGATGCACGTTAACATCCACCGCTTCTAGCGCCATTTTCAGGTGCAATACGCATGTGGGAAAATGTCCTATGGTTACACGTTCTCTGCACCCCTGTTCCAATGCCTGGGCCAGGAGAACGCTTTTCATGTACCGGCCGTTGATGAAGAAGGATTGGTTGCTGCGGGTGCCCCTGGCGCTGTCGCCGATGCCCACAAACCCATCCAGCCATAGCCCTCGGGAACCGCCGGAAACATGGCGCATGGATTTGAGCATTTCCTTGCCGTAGATGCTGTATACGGCAGAGTCCAGTTTGCCGTCGCCGGGGCTGTGATAGATGGTCTTGCCTTGACTTAACAAACGGAAGGATATGGCAGGGTTGGATAGGATGAGCCGCATCACAAGGTCGGAAACAAAAGCCGCCTCAGCAGCAGGCTTTTTCAGGAACTTCAGCCTCACTGGCGTATTGTAAAACAGGTCGCGAACGATAAATGTTGTTCCTTCAGGACAGGCAGCCTCCCGGATCTCCTGTATCACGCCGCCTTCATTGACAACGGCGATGCCGCTGTCTTCCCCTTTTATACGGGTGGTGCATGTCACCCTGCTTACAGCAGCGATGGAAGCCAGCGCTTCACCGCGGAAACCAAGCGTTTCAATATGGTGCAGGTCTTCGGAACTTAAGATCTTGCTGGTGGCGTGCCTTTCGAAGGCCATACGGATTTGCGGCTGGGGTATGCCGCTTCCGTTGTCGGTAACACGGATGTAAGTGATTCCCCCATCCCGGATTTCTATGGTGATGGCGCTGGCGCCTGCGTCCATGCTGTTTTCCACCATCTCCTTGATGGCGGCGGCAGGGCGCTCCACCACTTCACCGGCAGCAATTTTGCCGATGACCTCCGGCGACAGCTTAACAATGGGACGCATTGGTACCTCCTTTACAATTTGCGGGCCTTTTCCCGCAGGCGGAACAGATGGTTAATGGCATCCATAGGCGTCAGCGCCATCACGTCGATATTCTGCAGTTCTTCCACCAATTCCGTTTGAGCGTAATTGAACAAGCCCACCTGTTGTGTTCCAGTTTTCTTCCCATCTTCCAAAATATTCTGCCCGATGGTGTTCTGGTTGATATCCGATACCTCCAGCCGGGCCTGAATCTCGTGTGCACGCATCAATACCGGCTGCGGTACACCCGCCAGCCTGGCAACATGCACGCCAAAGCTCTTGTCTGCGCC
>JAEZJP010000312.1 GCA_023415715.1 Bacillota bacterium | reverse complement strand
ACTGGGCGTTGGGCAGCCCAGCGCCGTATGCCTTGATCAGGGCGGTAAATTCCTTCTGTTTTATTCCGGCGTGGACAGCGCAACCACCCTGGCGGTTAGGGAAATAGATTTGTCCGACATGAGCACGCCTCAAATTGGCCCGGCCATAAGCGTTGCCAGCCGCGGGCTGACGGAGGCGGATGGGGGAGGGACAAACTTCTTCCACAACGTGGGCGTGGCTCTTGACGAAAAAACAGGAAACTTGTATGCTGTCCGCGAGCGGGGCCCGGCGCCCAAAGAAAATCCTACCTTTATCTCCAGCCAGGTTCAGGTGGCATTTGCGCCCATTCAGGACGTGCTGGCGGGCACAGGGATTTGGATGGTGGACGGAAATGTAACGCCGGCGGAATCGGGCCGCCCCCGCAATCATAATGCCACGATATTGACTGACCCTTACGGCATGCTTACCGGCGGCCAAGAGGGGTATGAACTGGCTTATAGCGCCGCGGACATAGGCTTTAACCACCTGTGGTCCTACCGGCTGTATGAGATAAAGCGGGAGAATCTGTCCCGCGATGATGACTAGATAGGAGACTAGGTGTATGCTCCCGAATATACAGTAACCTATCAAATACAGAAGCAGCGAATTGGATAATCCCCAATAGAGAAGCCAATAAACAAACAACGCCGTAGGGGCGATTAGTAATCGCCCGTCAAGTGTCATATCCTGACCGCAACATGCGGGCGATTACTAATCGCCCCTACGGCGTTCAGGCGAAGATGAATTGGTTTTCAGGTAATACGTGAAAAACCATGGAATAGGAGACTGGGCATATGCTTCGCCAGGAGATGGATTTCGGGTATTTCAGGTTTATACACCGTCCTGCGGAAAAGCTGGGGGTGTTCGACAATGCCTCGGATTATGAAGTTTGCAAGCAGCGCGTGCACTGCAACTGCACTCATGGGAGCATTGCCCCTGCCGTTGTTTACGACGGGCAGCAAAAAAAGTACGTATTGGATTACAGCGGCGTGGACGAAGGCTTCGCCGCCATGAACGATATGAAGACCGGGCGCCGCCACACCATATTGTGGTGCGGCGATCATAACAACGTTTACTTTCCCGATTTTGTAAAGTACAAGACAACGCTCCCGGAATGCCTGATGCAAACCATCGATGGCAAATACCTGGAGCTGAGGGATATCCTCATCCAGGGCGGCGAAGGCATTCCCATGCCGGCCATCGACGATCCTACCCTCATAAGCCTTAACTGTGAGAGCATGGCCGTACAGGCAAGGAGGCTGCGGGACAGCCAATTTGTCACCGCCTACGTGCTGGGCATGGAGGAATTGTATCCCGAATATTTTGCTCTGGGCTTTGGCGATTTCCGGCCCGCCTCATGGCAGCATTTCCTGGCATGGTGTGAGACCCAGGGGATCACCGATGTTCCAACAAAAGAAGAAATTCTGTCAAAGCGCGGTTCACCCGCGTGGCTTACATGGCACCAATACCGGGAGCAGGCCATGGCAGACCGCTGCAGCAGCTATTACCGGGCGGTTCTCAATGAGGATGACAACCATCTGGCCTTTTATCCCACCCATGGCTCCACCTTGAGCGATGACCGCCGCTGGCAGCTGGGTCAGCAGCCGGCTACCATTGCCTGTGCCTGCGACGGCATGGAGATGGGGCATATCCTTATCGAGAACGACGCGGAGCGCCGCAACGTGATCATGACCGGCCATTATGCGGCCTTTGGCGCGCCTGTCATCGTGCCCAGGCTCGGCAACAAACAGCCGGACCTTAGCGCCATCGGCGGCGGCCGCTCCTTTACGCCTCAAACGCTGCGCCGCTTGGTATATGAGTGCGCCGGCCTTGGTATAAGCACCATTTTCCCGATCCACTGGTCCTCCCGGCTGCACGACGGGGAATGGTTCATCAAGGATACCGCGGCGGAGGCCGAATGCCGGGCAGTATTTGATGAACTGACGGAGGCGGCGCCCTACTTAAACGGCATGGGCCGCCTGCAGCCGCAAATTGGCCTGCTGGCCGGCGACGCTACCTGGATCCGCCAGTGGGACCCGCGCTGGACGGCGCTGATGCAGGATGCCATTGAAGAACACGTGCACATGACCGTTATATCCGACACGCTGGCAGGCGCCTCGCTGGCGGGAAAAATGCCCGTGCTGGTGATCCCGGCCAATCCCTATCTTAAGCCGGCCACCATGGACGCGCTGATGGAATATGTCCAGGCGGGTGGAAAGGCCGTCGTCTGGGGAGAATTTGCGGTCAATGAGCCGGACCTAAATGAAAAACGCAGCCTGTTCCTTGCCCATAAAAACGTGTTTGTGGTGGATGCGCCTGCCCTTGAAAAAACGCGTATCCTCCGGGAACTGTTCCTCTCAGGGCCAGAGCATGGCATCGATGGCCCCACATTCGAATTCAGCCCCATTGATTCCAAAGCTGTATTTGAGGCTATCCGGTCTTTTGCTCCGGAATGTGTGCTTCAGCCGGCCAGGCTTCAATCCGATGATGACCTGAGCCAAGTGAACGTGTATACGCTTACCGACCGCATGTCGTTGTTGTTTGTGCTGGTGAACAATGGCGGCGCCCCCGTCACGCTTCATCTTACGCCCGATGAGAGGCTGATGGGCAAATATGCGCTGATGGATGTACTTTCCCAGGAGCAGCTTTCAAAAGGCATAACGCTTGCGCCAGGCGGTACCAGGATGGTCTGGTGCTATGCGCCGGTTATGGATACGCAGATTGAGCCGCTCATCGTAAAGGCCGAGAAGACGTATCTTAATTGGAAGGCCGCCGGCGCCGATGTCTCCGCCTTGCGCTTGAATTATGCCGCCATGCGCTGCGGCCCGCATCTGCAAAAGCGGGCTGCACTGGCAATGGCACTGTTAAATTCTCTTGTGGTTATACCCAGGGTGAAGCCCACCGCCCAGGGGGTGTCCGTTTATGCAAGGGTTTTGGACAGCAACATGCAGAGCGTGGAAAACGCCTCGGTGCGCATGCGCATTACACCCGGCTCCTTTGCTTCTTATGCCTTTGAAAGCGACGGCGGCGGGTTCAAATGCGATGTGAAAAAAGAGGCTCTGCCCCCGTGCTATGATATGCAGAATATGGAATACGCCCCGCTGTCCGGCCGGGTTCGCCTTGTGATCGGCGTGGAGGATGAATCGCGGAACGGCGGCTGCGTAGTAAGCGCAGACCTGTAAACCACTAAAGCATCTCTTATTGTTATAGAAAGGGGACCTTCCTTATGCAATGGCCCCAGCTGCCTCTTCACGTACTTTTAAGCAGGTTATCGCTGCCCCAAAGCGGCAAGCTTTCCATGGTGCTGGATACCGATACCTATAACGAGGTGGACGACCAATTTGCCCTTGCCTACAGCCTTTTATCACCTGAGCGCCTTGACGTTCAGGCCGTGTATGCGGCGCCTTTTCATAACGAACGCTCCAGCGGGCCCAAAGACGGCATGGAGAAAAGCTATGAGGAGATCGTAAGGCTGCTTGGAAAAATGGGCCGCAGTCCGGAAGACTTTGTATTCAAAGGCTCGGAAAGTTATCTGCCGGATGGGGAAACATGTGTGGATAGCCCGGCTGCACGCGACCTTGTTCAGCGGGGCATGGCAAGGCCCGACGGCGATCCCTTGTACGTGGCAGCCATCGGGGCCATCACCAATGTGGCCTCCGCGCTATTAATGGAGCCGGAGCTTGTGAAAAAGATCGTGGTCGTCTGGCTGGGCGGACAGCCCCTTGCTTACCCAACCGCCCGGGAGTTCAATTTGTCCCAGGATGTGAAGGCGGCAAGGGTGATCCTTGATTCAGGCGTGCCCTTTGTGCTTGTCCCATGCATGGGCGTAGCTTCCCACCTTTTGGCCACCGTGCCGGAACTGAACGCGTATATCGGCGGGAAGAATGAGCTGTGCGACGCGCTGGTGGAGCTCTTCGCGGCTTATAGCACGGACCATTTTGCCTGGGCCAAGGAAATATGGGATGTTTCCACCATAGGCTATCTGATCAACCCCGAATGGGTTCCAACGGTGCTTGAGCCCAGCCCGCTTCTGTCCGACGACAGTTTCTGGGGCCGGGATCCCGGGCGGCATCCCATCAGGGTGGCGATAGGGATCCATCGGAATCCGATTTTCAAGGATATGTATCTGAAGCTGGGGAAGGCGTAACGTTGATAAGAGTATTGGTACATCATTAAATCTGTTGCCATATCAGAATCTCTCAAACCGGCCTGTCAACTGCCGATACTGGACGGGCGATTTATAATCGCCCCTACGGTTGCAAAGAGTATATTGGCTTTTCTTCTGGCTTCCATATGCTTAAGAAGAAGTGACAATAAACTCCATGTAGATGTAGGGGCGATTATGAATCGCCCGCCTGCGCCGGTTCAGTCCAACTATATTTGCAGAGACTAGTAAAAGGCCACCCTTCATGGGCGGCCTTGGCGCTTATGCCTTACCTTGATTGCCTTTCATGTCACGTTTCTGATAATCCCTATCGATCCGCTCTTTCCATGATCCATCCAGCGGGCAGCTTGCGCGAAGGCATGATGCCGCGTCGCTGACCACTTCATAATTCAGCCTTGTCCCAGCGCTGTCGGCGTGATAGTTTACGGCTCTGTCCGCCGCAATGCCGAACTTTCCGGCGGTAGAAATTGCGTCGATGTTGGCGCCCAGGAACAAGAACTCCCAGCCGAATTCCTGCTTCTGATGCTCTATCATTTGGCGCACCTTTTGGCAGGTGTATTCCCGGCTGGCGTTTTCCAGGCCATCCGTGGTAATCACCATAAGGGTCTTGCCGGGGCGCTGGCTTTCGTCGGTGTGCTGGTGTGCGCCGGCGATCTTGTGGATGGTCTTGCCAATCGCGTCCAAAAGCGCCGTGCTGCCCCTGACAAAGTAATCCTGTCCAGTGATTGAGCGAATGCCTTTGATCATGATCCTGTCATGCAAAAGCTCATAATTGTCATCAAAGAGAACCGTGGTAACGATAGCTTCGCCGGGTTCGCTTTTCTGCTTTTCAAGCAATGCGTTATAGCCGCCGATGGTGTCGCTTTCCAGCCCGCCCATGGAGCCGCTGCGGTCCAGTATGAATACAAGTTCCGTAAGATCGTTTCGCATCATGTCATCCTCCGTTCGTGGTATGGACAAAGGATAACATCTTTTGCATGTGCCGTGGTCGCTTGGCAGGCGACATTTATGCGCCAAGCAAATCTTCATCGAAAGCAAACAGCGCCTGGTTGATTTCGAATATGTTGTAGTTTCCCTTGCGTATGAAGTAGGATACGATCAGATCGAACCGGCTGCAGGGGGACAGAGCGTAGCCCGCGCGGGCCAGCAGATCTATTGTCTCATCCATATTCAGCTCCAGCGCTATGGTTAGCGCGATGGCTGTCTGCTTGCTGGGTGCATAGTTTTTGTTGCCGCGCAGCTTGGAAAACAGCTTTCTGTCCATATTGGCCTTCTTGTAAACATCCACATCCTTGAGGCCTTTCCTGTCGATCCAATGAAGAACCGACTGGGAAAAGGTATCTGTCACATGGCGAAGCGCGTTTTGCAGGCTGACAGAAGCAAATATGGAGGCCTTTGCCGGAGCAGGCGCCGCCATGGGAGCAGGTGCAGCCATAGGTACCGATGTACTGGCATAATCGCCTGTGTTTCCATCCCCGAAATCCGAAAACGGCCTATTTGGCGGCCGGCGAAGATGGGCAAGATCCTCGCGGCTCGAAACATAATGATCATCGATATAGCTCTGGATGGAGGCGAAAAGCTTCTCCGACAGGTGGTAAGCATCCCGGTCATACACAACCAGGTATACAGTCATGTCATTGTGAAGCAAAAATTCCCCGATGGCCGATATGGCTATTTGCAGTGCCTGGTCCTTGGGATAGCCAAACATGCCGGAGGAAATCAGGGGGAAAGAAATGGATGCAATGCCTTTCTCTTTCGCCAGGTTCAGCGCTTTTAAATAGCAGGAGCGGAGCAGTATTTCTTCGTTATGGTCTCCGCCCTGCCATATAGGGCCAACGGCATGAATGATGTGTTTTGCAGAGAGATTATATCCTTTGGTAATGACGGCGCCGCCCACATCGCAATGGCCGATGGCGATGCATTCCCTTTGCAGCTTTTCATATCCTGCCGCATCGAAGATGGAACCGCACACCCCGCCGCCGGCCGTAAGCCTTGTGTTGGCGGCGTTAACGATGGCATCGGTCTTCATGTGCACGATGTTGTCGCGAACGATTTGAAACGGCATTTGACCGCCTCCCTTAAGCTTGGGCACTGATCCTGTTAAAATCCGTACTCCCTGAACGCTTTTTCAATGCCCCCCTCCGTGGTGGAGAAATGCATATTACTGGCGGCAGCCTTTGCGCAATCCATACGCAGGTCGGGATATTTTCCGGCCTCCTCGTTTTCCGGGCGGAGCAATTCCGTAATGCGGTCTTTGGCATGAAGCAGGGTAAAAATCAGCCCGGCCGCTTCATAGGCGCTAATACTGGAGCAGCTTCCAAAGTTGTACACACCGGAGGGAGCATCAAGCAGCGCCGGAATATTTTCGATCACCTCATGCACATAGGTGATGCCCCGGCCGCTGTTGCTGGAAAGGGTGAGGGGAGTATTTGTATAAAGGGCGCGCTGGCACATGGTGACAAGGTTGTTGCTGGTATATATGTTGCGTATGGGAAAATCGTACATCCATGTCAGGCGGATGGCTGCGTAATCATCCGTTTCTTTCGCAATCCGCTCCTCCGCCTCCTTTTTATGCCTGCCGTAAACATTGACGGGAGACAGGGTACACGTTTCCTTATGCGGCCCTAAAACCTTGGAGCCGTTATATACCTGGTCGGTGCTGAAATGGATTAGCCTGATTCCGGCGGCTTTGCAGGCTTTGGCCAGGTTCGCCGGGCCCAGCACGTTTACGCGGAAGGATAGTTCCGGATTTTTTTCACATTCGTCCATTTTGGAGATGGCGGCGCTGTGGATCACGGCCCGGGGCTTGTATTCTTTCAGAGCACGAAGGCACGCATCCTGGTCCGTAATGTCCAGGTCGTTATGGGTAAATCCCAGCACCGTTTCCTTTTCCGTAAGGTACCTGAAAAGCCGTGATGCGCAAAAGCCGTTTATGCCTGTCATCAGTATGGGTCCGCCATGAGTCATATATATCGCTCCTTTGTGGGTGTTTATCCCGCATGTTCTCCGGAGCACAGGCAAATTCCTGCTCCATATGGGTTCTGCATTGCAAGAAAGAACCGCCGGGAAACAGTCTGTTTTCCGGCGGCGCCTTGCAAGGATTATTGCTTTAAGTCAAACCATTTGCGGAACCGTTTGGGCGTCATTCCCTGGTATTCTTTAAAGCGCTGTATAAAGTAGCTTGTGGTGGAAAAGCCTGTCTCCATGGCGATGTCCGTGATGGATTTGTCCGTTTCCGCCAGCAGCATGGCCGCCTTTTTCAGCCTGGTAAGCAGCAGGTATTCCGCAAAGCCGCGGCCCAGGTACCGTGAAAAGAAGCGGGAAAAAGCCGTATAGGGCATATTGCAATGGCTTGCGGCATCCGCCATGCCGATGCCCTGGGCATAGTTTTCATCCACAAATTGAAGAGCGCTGGACAGCGTGTTAAGGGACACGTCATCCGGTACGGCCTCCTGGCTGCTATCATGCCAGCGGCGCAGGATCCACAGAAAAAGCCGGCTGATGTTCAGCCTCAGTGCGATTTCATAGCCGAAATCACGGCGCAGGAACTCATCCACAATCTCCTGCAGGATGTCACCCACCGATGCGGCTTTTGTTTCTTCCTTAGTGAATACCTTTTGGTGGGAGCCGATGCCCTTGATATAAGGCAGGATATACTTCAGTTCAAAAATGAGCTGTTCTGTGGAATACAGCACTTCCGGCACGAATTTGATGACGAGGTACTGGTTCAGAGAATCGCTTAGAGCGCGGGTGCTGTGTATCTCCATAGGGTCGATGAGCGCCATATCGCCCGGATACAGGTCGTACGGCTTTTCATTGAGCGTAAGCGTATATGCGCCGGACTGGCAGTACAGAATCTCGAAAAACTCATGAATATGAGGCGCTACCACGGGCGCTTTTCCAAACGTCTTCTGCACGCTGCAATCGTAGATGTAGCGTATGTTTCCCCGGGGCACGCGCTTTTCCCTGTAAAAGACCGCCATACGCACCGCCTGCAAAAAATTGATATTTTTACGCTAAACCATTATATCATCCGGGCATTGTATATGCTATCATTTTCATCAAATGGATCAAGGAGGAAATGAACATGAAAAAACGGCTTCGCATAGGTATCATCGGCTGCGGCGGTATCGCCAACGGGAAACACATGCCATCTCTGAAGGCGCTGAACCGCGTGGACATGGTGGCCTTCTGCGACATCATCAGGGAAAAGGCAGAAAAAGCGGCCGCTGATTACGGCACCCCGGATGCCAAGGTGTATACGGATTATAAGGAATTGCTCAAAGATGCTTCCATCGACGTGGTGCATGTATGCACGCCCAACCGCTCCCATGCGGACATTTCCATCGACGCTCTCCATGCCGGCAAGCATGTAATGTGCGAAAAGCCTATGGCCAAGACGGCCGCCGACGCAAGGCGCATGGTGGAAGCCGCCAAGGAGACGGGCAAGAAGCTGACCATCGGCTACCAGCACCGCCATAAGCCGGAAAGCAATTATTTAAAGAGCGTCATCGAGCGGGGCGACCTGGGCGACATCTACTATGCCAAGGCATTTGCCATCCGCCGCCGGGGCACACCCAACTGGGGCGTTTTCCTCAACGAGTACGAGCAGGGCGGCGGGCCGCTGATCGACATTGGCACCCACTCGTTGGATCTTACGCTGTATCTTATGAACAACTACAAGGTCCGCATGGTGGTGGGCACCAAGTACAAGAAGCTGGAAGACCCCGGCTGCGGCAACCCCTGGGGCCCCTGTGACCACACCATGGAGGACAGCGCCTTTGGCTTTATCGTAATGGAAGACGGCGCCACCATCACCCTGGAGGCTACCTGGGCGCTCAACACCATCGAGCCCATCCAGGAAGGCAGCCTGCAGCTTTGCGGCTCCAAAGCCGGCGCGCAGATCAAGAATGGCATCTCCATCAACAAGGGTGAATTCGGCCGCCTGATCGAGATCAAACCCGACGTGGCCGCCGGCGGCGTGGCGTTTTATGAGGGCGTGAAGGAAACGCCGCCCATTACCGAAGCCAGGCGCTGGATTGACGCCATCGAAAACGACACCGATCCCGTGGTGATGCCGGAGCAGGCCTGCGTTGTTTCCGAGATCCTGGAAGCTATCTACACTTCCGCCAGGACCGGCGAGCCCGTGTACTTTGGCAAGTAAGGAGGGCGTTCTATGGAATACGGCGTACAGCTTTACAGCGTGCGGGACAAAACGCAAACCGACATGCGCGGCGCATTATCCGCAGTCGCTAAACAGGGATACTCCTTTGTGGAGTTTGCGGGGTTCTTTGGCCACAGTGCAAAGGATATCCGTGCCATGCTGGATGAAAATAGCCTGCGGGTTTCGGGTACGCATACAGGGCTTAAGGAGCTTCAGGAGAACTTTGACGAAACCGTTGCCTATCACAAGGAAATCGGCAACACGCGCATCATCGTGCCCTATGCCCAGCTTGTAACGCAATTAAAGCTGGATGCATTCATTGACGCCATGAATGAAATGCAGGCAAAGCTGTTAAAAGAGGGCATCCGCCTTGGCTATCACAACCATGCGGACGAGTTTGCGGAAAATACCGACAGCTCTGTCGCCTTTGACCAGTTGGTTGCACGTACATCCATTGATCTTCAGATCGACACTTACTGGGTGTATGCAGCGAAACTCGACCCCGTTGCAATCATGGAGGAAGTGAAGGCGCGCATGCCCGTTATCCACATCAAGGACGGATATATAAACGGCAAGGGTATGCCCTTGGGCCGTGGAACGGCTCCGGTGGCCGCAGTATATCAAAAGGCCGTATCTTTGGGTATCCCCATGGTGGTGGAAAGCGAAACACTTACCCCGGATGGGCTGACTGAAACAAATATCTGCATGAAGTACCTGCGGTCCTTGGAAAAGTAAAGGCACAGGCTGGAAAAAGGAGAAAAATGATGGTTAATGTACTGATGCTGTCCAAATGGCATGTGCATGCCAAGGATTATGCCAAAACGATTCAGGCGCAGCCCGACGCGAAAATCACCTGTGTTTGGGATGACGATGTTGCCCGCGGCAAACAATGGGCAGAGGAACTGGGCGTGGCTTTTGAAGCTGATCTTGACAAGGCGCTCAGCCGCACCGACGTGGACGCGGTGGTCGTGGATACCCCCACTACCGATCATAAAAGGGTGATGCTCAAGGCTGCCAAAGCCAAAAAGCATATCTACACCGAAAAGGTGCTGGCCACCACGGTTGCCGACTGCAAGGAAATTGCCGAAGCTATCAAGCAAAACGGTGTGAAATTCTGCATTTCTTTCCCGCAGCTGACCTGGCCCCTGGCCCAGTTATGCAAGCAGGCCATCGACGAAGGAAAGCTTGGCCAGATCCACTTCATGCGCATGCGCATGGCTCACGACGGCGCTTCCCGCGCTTGGCTGCCGGAGTACTGGTACGATGAGGACAAAGCAGGCGGCGGCGCGATGATGGACCTGGGCTGCCATCCCCTGTACATCGCATCCTACCTTTTGGGCAAGCCTGTGCGCATCACCTCCATGTTCAACAACAGCTTCGCGCCAAATGGTGTGGATGACAATAGCGTATCGGTGGCGGAGTTTGAAAACAAGGCCATCGCCGTGCTGGAGACCTCGTTTATTTCGCCCTTCAACGCCAACTGCTTTGAACTGCTGGGCACCAAGGGCGCCATTGTGCAGGTGGGCAAGGAGATCAAGATGCGCACCACCGATATCAAGGATGGCTGGTTTACGCCTGATAAACTGCCCGAACAGCAGCCTTCCGCCATAAGGCAATGGCTGGACGGCATTGAAAAGGGAACACCCATCCCCTTTGATCTGGAGCGGGCCATCGCCCTGACGCAGCTGCAGGAGAACGCGTACAAATCCGATAAAGAACAGAAGATTGTCGCAATCAAATAAAAGCTCTGACTAAGAAAACCGCCCTGCCTGGAAATTCCCAAGCAGGGCGGTTTTCTACATTATACTAATCGGAAACATAAATGCGTCGATGGATCCGGCGTAGGGCGGGGGTCGGCGTTCGCCGACGTTTCCAAATATCATGATACCTCTGTTGACGGCGGGAGCAAGCCCCCGCCCTACGCCCGCCATGTATGAATCGTTCGCTAAGAAAGAGAAATGCAGACAACGAAGCATTAAAGTTTTGGTTTGGTATAAGTAATCACGATCTCTGGCAAAGAAGCCAATAAACAAACGAACGATTCCGTAGGGGCGATTAGTAATCGCCCGTGTGTTGCGGTCAGGATATGCTACTTGGCGGGCGATTACTAATCGCCCCTACGGCTTTATTGCGATTGCTAGCCTTGCCCCTTATATTCAAGAGCTTTAATCCAACAGTTCCTGATGCTCCTTCATAAAGCAAACGAACATATGCAAAAGGATCATGTGGATGTCTTCAATTTGTTCGTAGCTTGTCAGGTGGATGGGGATGGAAGCATCCGCGAAACTTCTGATTTTGCCGCCGCCAAAGCCGGACAGCGTCATGATTTTTGCGCTTGATTCCCTGGCGTATTCGCAGGCACGGACAAGGTTAGGGGAATTGCCGCTGGCGCTGATCAAAATCACCAGGTCGCCCTCATTTAATAGGTTGATGAGCTGCTGGCGGAAAATTTCTTCAAAGGAGATATCGTTGCCCAAGGCCGTGATCTTTTCCACATTGTCGCTGAGGGAGATCATGCGGAAACGGCGTTTGGGAGGCTTCACTGCGTTTTTGCCAAAGTCGCATACAAAGTGATTGGCAGCCGCGGCGCTGCCGCCATTGCCAACCACAAACACCTGCTTATCGTTTTTATGGGCCTCCAAGAAAAGGCCGATGCAGGCTTCAAAATCGGCGGGGGATATGGCCTGGATGTGGGGAATGAGTTCCTGCCGGTAATTTGTAAGGAAGGTTTGGAACATGCTTAATCACCTTTCTTTTTCTATGGAGGCATGGCGCAGTAATGATAGCTTTGTATGATCAATTTGGGTGATTGGAGCGGATTTCGCGCCTGCGGGCGCTGCCAAAGGGCTTTCTGGTCGCCCTTTGGAAACCTTCGGATGCAGACTCAATATCAATGGAATGCACGTTATGATTAGCCTGACATCTTCTGGTCTCAAGTTAAAATTTTCCCTGCCTCATGAACCCCACTGCCGCAGCTCCCAAAAGTCCACCATCGTAGCCAAGAGGGGTAGGCAGTATTTGAAGGCCGGGATTGGCGGTGCGGTACAAATGCTTGTTCACCGTTTCCCACAGGGAGGCTTCGAAAAGGGAAAACGCCAGGGATATGCCGCCGCCCAGGATGACCTTGACAGGGTTTAGCAGGTTACAGGCTGTGGCGATGATTTTGCCCAGGTACATTCCTTCCATGCGGAATACCTGTATGGCAATCTCTTCACCCTCCCGCGCCCGGCGGGCGATTTCCGCAGCGTCTGCGACTTTACCATCCGGCAGGAGCGCACCGCCAAGTTCCTGATAATTCCTGGCGATGGCCGGCCCGGCGGCGTGCGCTTCCAGGCAGCCGGTTAGGCCGCACTTGCAAGGCCTGCCGTTCTCCACTACAGTGCAATGGCCGAATTCTCCGGCCGTGCCGTTCACGCCGCCATATAACCTTCCGTTTGCAAATATGGACCCGCCGATGCCGTTGGAAACGGTGATGTACAGAAAATCCTGAGCATCCCGGCCTGCGCCGAACAGCCGCTCCGCCAGTGCGCAGGCCTGTCCGTCGTTGTCGATGTAGGCGGGGAGCCCAAACGCCTCGGTCAGCGCTTTAGCGATGGGCAAATCCCGGATACCGGAGAAGCTGGCTTCCACCCATAAGCCTTTTTCAGGATCGGTAAGGCCCGGAATGGACGCGCCGATGAATGATGGGGAAAGAATAGGATGATCGTGTAGAAGCGCCTTGCCCTCGCGTAAAATATCGGCAAGCATGGCCTGTTCGTTCAGGGTTTGCCATACGAAACGCCTTTTATCGATAATGATTCCCTGATCGTCCACCAACCCTACCACACATTTGGAACCGCCGATATCAATGGCCAGGGAGACAACGCTCATTCTGCTTTTCCCCCAAACTGCTCGTCATAAAGCGCGACTATTTCTTCCGGGCTGGCGGTGCCGGTCGTGCCGATTTTGCGTACCGTTACTCCGGCGGAAAGATTGCCAATGAACGCGGCTTCCCGGTGATCCGCTCCGGCGCACAGCGCGCTTACGATGCCGGCTGTACAGGCGTCCCCCGCGCCGCATACATCGATGGGGCCAGGCTGGCGCACGGCTGGCACCAGGCAATTTTCTTCACCAAGCTTGCAGGCCACGCCGTTTGCGCCGCAGGTGATGAATACGCTCTTGCCCGTTTGACGTTTAAGCTTCTCCATGGCCTCAAATACATCGCTTTTGGAAAAGACACCCGACTCCCGCTTAAGCGCCATTTTCACGGCCTCCAGATGATTGCATTTGATGGTCACATCATGAAATTGGTGGATGAAAGCCCTGGAATCGGCAAAAAAGAGCCGGCCGGGCTGCGCCTTGGCGATACGCGCAATCTCCTCCCGCAAAGCATGAGTCACAACACCGGTATTCTCCTCTGTAAGCTGATCCAATAGGATCACGGCATCAGACTTGAGTGCTGCCGCCTGAAGGTGAAGCGTTATCTTGCGTTCCAGTGCTTCGGGCGTTGCGGCATGGTTTTTGATATCAATACGGTTGCTTTCCTGCTGTCCGTCCTTGCCTGATGAAAACATCGGCTTCATATAGACCGGCGTCATCCGTTCCCTGCTTCTCACCACATGGCGCGTATCCACGCCTATGTTTTTCAACGCCTGAAGTACCTCCCAGCCGTCCCCATCCATACCCAGAAAGCTGACGGCATAGCAGGCGCCAATTTGCAGCGCCTTCAAATTGTTAAGCACCGTACCCGCAGCACCGGCGCTTTTACGGACACCGACCGCCTGATAGGCTGTCAGCCCCGTTTCTACAGAAGGCTCATCCAGACGCCTGTCAATTTGAAACCATTTGTCCAAAAACAGGTCGCCGAAAACAGTAATGTGCAGGCGAGGGAATTGATTGAGCAAATAAACAAGCCGGTCACGGTTCATTTGCGTCCCTCCCCGTGAAGGAGCAGGTTTGTGAGGGCGGCCACCGTATCGCTGTGCTGCCCCTGAACATAAAAGCTTTCCCCGCCGTCGGCTACGGTTCTGGCCATGATGGTTTTCCAGGGCCGGAAATAGTACCGCGGGTCGGACTTGGGCGGCTCCTCATGCACATTTTTGCCTTCCAGGGGCAGAAGATCAAACACAGCTGTGGTGAAATGACCGATATGCCTGTTTTGCTGATGGGCAACGTTCCTGGCCATGGAGAGAGCTTTCAAATAAACCTCCGGCCCTGTCACCGCCGAGCCGAAGTTCAGGAAAACGCCGCACTCCAGGTTTTCCACGGTACTTGCGTAAATCAGAAAATCCCTGTAGGTGGCTTCCCCAATGATAGCACCGTCGAAATTGGGCTGCTCATGAACGATATCACAGCCAATGCTTACGTGAACGGTAACGGGCACCTGGTTTTTATAGCCGGCAGCCAGAAGGCTGTAATCGCGGTAAGGGAAGTTGTTCTCCCATATATACCTGCCTACTGCTTCGCCATAGCCTAACCCGTCCTTTGCGCCTTCCTTCACGGCCTCGTTTAAAAGCGCATCCTCCTGCCACAGGCCGAACTGCCCTTCGCGAATGTAGCGGGCCACGCTTTCTGTGGTGGCGCCGATCATGGCGAACTCAAAATCATGAATGCTGCCGGCACCGTTTAACGCAAAGTGGGTGATATACCCCTCCTCCATCAGCCGGATCAGGCAGGGCGCTGCCCCGGCCCGAAGTACATGGGCGCCCATCATCATAAGCACCGCAGCGCCTTTATCACGTGCATTGCGGATGCGCTCGGCCAATATGCTGATGGTTTCATGTGCATATTTAGGGCATGCGTCAGGGTCCATCATCACATTCAGATTCAAGTCATGGGTCCTTTGCGTCAGGGGCTTCAATAAAAGCCTGGACCTGTCAAACTGGGCAAAAGGCATATTGCATTCCCTCCCGCTGATTAATGAAACAGATAGGCTTCCAATTCGTCAATATTCCTGTAATCGGGGATAATCACATCCGCGCCTGCACGGATCAGACGTTCCCGTTTCCATTCGTCGATGCCCTGCCGCTCAGCTTCGTTGGAGGCAACACCGATGGCGGTGCCGCCCACGGCTTTCACGTTTTCAATTTCCACATAGCCATCACCAAACCCCAGAAGCTGCTGGCCTGAAAGGTTGTTTTCACGAAGAATACGCTCTATGACCATCTTTTTGGAAAATGTCTTGTAATCCCGCTGGGCGCCATAGATGTGCCCCTCAAAAAAGTGATCCAGTTTAAGCAGCCGGGCCTCATTCAGGACATAGGTTTCATCGGTGCCGCTGGCCAAATACAACGCGATTCCGTGGCGGCGGAGCATGGATAAAAGTTCGTAAGTGCCGGGCACCGTCAACGTTTCCGGGTCGATGGAGCCGTCTTCAAGGCCTCTTAGCCGGTTGTCGATGCGCATAAGCAGCCGCCTGTGGTATTCATCCTTGTAGACCTGCGGGTCCTCCGGCGTGCCGCCCAGTTTTTTGATTTCCTCCGCAAGGGCAATACACTGGTAAATGGTCTGCTTGCCTGTATGGAAGAAGATAAATTCCCGGGCCAGCGCGTTAAGCTCCGCGGGATCCCTTTGGATTCCCTCCGGTGTATGAATCAGAATGTCTGAAAAATAGGGGATCATAATTTGCTGCCAGCCTTCCCGGATCAGGCTGAGGGTACCGTCAAAGTCCAGCACCGCGTATTGAAAGCTGCCGTTCCGGGGACGGATCAGTTCTATATAAACTTCGTTTTTTCTCATGCGTTTCCGCCCGGAGGCGGCCATCCTTCCTCATTGACGAATGATACGGTTCCTGATACTATAACATTAACTTTTTTACCGAAAAGAAAGAAGGGTCTTGATGGCGGAACCGGGCCAGATCAAGCGTGAGCATTATAAAACCGTGCTGCGGCTCATTCAGCGTTACCCTGACATCTCCAAACCGCAAATTGCGAATAAGACTGGGCTAACAGCCTCCGCGGTGCATGGGATCGTATCCTTTTTGGAACAAAAAGGTGTCATCACATGCACCGGTTCCCAAGGCTCCAGCGGAGGCCGCAAGCCCTTCTGCTACGCGATTCCCAAAGAGCTGGGCTTTTTTGTGGGCGTCAGTATCCGCATAGACAGGCTGGAGATCGGCCTGTTTGACATGAACCTCGGGCTTTTGCATAAGAACGCATATCCCTTAAGCTTGGGCGAAACCGGGCCGGAGTCGTACGCTTCCTTCGTTGCCCAGGCCGTAGAGCAGGAGATCATTGATGGCAATATGCGCAGGGAGGATTGCTTCGGCGTTGGTGTTACCGTACCAGGGCCGGTTGACTTTGAAAAGGGGACTGTGCTGGAGATTGCCGCAGCACCGCTGTGGCAGCAGTACCCATTGGCCCACCGCCTATGCGATGCATTGGCACTCCCCGTAGCGGTGGACAAGGATGTGTACGCAGGGATACGTTACCTTCAACATGTGGGAAAATTGAAGCGCAGGGAATGCGCCGCATTTTTGTCCATCTGCGAAGGCATTGGTGCGGCATTTAACATCCATGGCGAGGTATTCCGCGGCTCCCACAGCCTGTCGGGGGAGATCGGTCACCTGACCGTGCGCAAGGACGGCATCCCCTGCTCCTGCGGAAACACAGGCTGCCTGGAGCTTTACTGCTCGGACATCGGTATTGTGAAGCAGTATAATGCCCAGACAGGCGGAAGCTGCCAAAGGGTGGAGGATGTGATCGCCCTGGGAGAAAAGGATGATCCCGTGGCCCGCAAGGTGTTCGCCCAGGCGGTTGGGTACCTGGTGGATACCACCAGTACCATCATCATGAACTACGATCCGGAGGAACTGCTGATCTACTGCACATGGCTTCACCGCCAGCGGGCGCTGTACTTTAAAATGCTGGATGCGCTGTATGCCAAGAGCATTTTCACAAAGCGCCACACGGTGGATATAGGCCTATTGGACCCCGAGCCCATCAACATGCCTGCAGCCGCTTCGCTGGCGGCCTTGGACCTGAGCTTCCGCAGCGAAAGCCGGCTGATGGCCATGATAGAGGAAGGCTAGAATTATTCCGCCTTCAGCGCGCTGTCGAAGGAGAAGGCGGAAGGCTCGAAGTTCATGCGGCTTGCGAATTCAAATGATTCTGCAGCGCCCCGCATCCTTTCCATGCCGCTGTCTTCCCATTCCACGCAAAGCGGGCCATGGTAGCCCATCTGGTTCAGCTCTCTTGTTACGGCATCAAAATCCACATCGCCGTGGCCCAGGGATACAAAGTTCCAGCCCCGGCGCGTGTCGCCAAATTCCAGATGGGAGCCCAGCACGCCGGCGCGCCCGTCGCGGCTCAACTTCACATCTTTCAGGTGCACATGGTAGATGCGGTCGGCAAAGTCACGCAGGAATACGATGGGGTCCACCCGCTGCCATACAAGATGACTTGGATCGAAGTTCAGACCCAGGGTAGGGCGGTAATCGAGCGTTTCCAAAAGGCGGCGGGTACTGTAGTAGTCAAAGGCAATTTCCGTGGGGTGCACTTCCAAAGCCAGCTTGACGCCACACTCGTCAAACACGTCAAAGATGGGCGTCCACAATTCCTTGATTAGGTCAAAGCCCGCAGCCACCATTTCAGGCGTAGTTTGGGGGAAGGAATACCACCAGGCCCAGATGGGAGAGCCTAAAAAGCACGTTACTACCGGTACATTCAATAGCTGCGCAGCCCGCGCGGTTTTTTTCATGGTTTCAATGGCCCAGGCGCGGATCTCCTCGGGCTTGCCGCGAAACGCCTTGGGGGCGAAGTTGTCAAGGCGCTTGTCGTAATTGTCACCTACGCATTGGCCGGTAAGGTGAGCTGAAAGCGCACCGATCTTCATGCCGTACTTGTCAAGCGTGCCTAGTAGCGATTCGCGGTAGGCTTCGGAGGAGATGGTCTTCTCCACATCCACATGGGCCTGGCAGGCCAGCTCGAATCCCTCATAGCCGATATCATGCATCTTTTTGCAAAGGTCAGGCAGCGGGATGTCGCCGAACTGGCCGGAACAAATAGTAACAGGACGTTTCATGTATTAGCGCCTCCTTGCCTTACGTATGTTCGATAAAGACGGCCTTCTGTTCTTTGGCAGATTGATCGGCCGCAAATATCACACGCATAGCCTTTATGGCTTCCGCGCCGTCCACCGGAGGGGTTTGATTGTTGATAATGCTTTCCACAAAGGCATTGATGACGCCGGTGTTCTTGCGCGCGCCCGAAGTTTGATCCTTGTTGGAAGCCATTTGATCCAACTGATACCGAATTACTTCCCCGTTCCGCTTTTCTACGATCAGGGAATAAACGGGATCGTCATACAAACGCAAAGTGCCCTCCGTGCCGTAGATGCGGGTAGAGTTATCCTCCTGGCCATAGAACGTCCAGCTTACGTGAAGCTGGCCAAGAGCACCGCTTTTCGTTTTCATCAGGCAAAGCGCATTGTCTTCTACCGATATGGGAGAGCCATCGGGAAACTTTTTGTCCAGCGTACCGACAGCGGCGGTGACTTCCACCACCGGTTCGCCAAGCAGGAAATGGATGATGTCTGCTTTATGAACACCCAGGTCCGCAAGAACTCCGAAAGCAGCCTGCTTTTTGTCAAAAAACCATGAGTTGGCAAGCCCCGTCCAACCTTCCGGGCCGGGATGGCCGAAGGTGGTATGGAAGGAAAGCGGCTTTCCGATCTCGCCTGCAAGAATCAGTTCCCTTGCCTTTTGGTGGGCCAGTGCAAAGCGCTGGTTGTGGCCGATCATTAAAAACCTGTTGTTCTTTTTTGCTGCGGCAACCATAGCCTCGCAATCTTCAAGCGTTGTTGCCATTGGCTTTTCGCAAAGTACGTGCTTGCCGGCGTCCAGCGCCCTGATGGTAACGGAGGCATGATCCACATTGGCAACGCAGACGCTAACTGCATCCACATCACTTGATAGCAACGCATCCACGCTGTCATAAGCCTTGCCGCCGTATTGGCCGGCCAAAGCCTTGGCCCGATCGGGGATTCCGTCAAAATAGGCAGTAAGAATGCAGTTGGGGTTTTCCTGATACTCCGGGGCGTGTCGCACCTGGGTGATCTTGCCGCAGCCGATGATGCCGATTTTGAGCATGCGAGGTCCCCCTTTACTTTCTTCTTCCCTGCGTGTTTTGCAACAGTACCGCGATGATGATGATGCCGCCGCTGATGGCGCCGTTTAAGAAGGTGGGCACGTTGGCCATGGTCAGGATGTTGTTGATGATCTTAAACATGAGTACGCCAAGGAAGGTGCCGATGATCTTGCCGCGGCCGCCGTTCATGGCGGTGCCGCCGATGGCCACGGCAGCGATGGCGTCCATTTCAAACAGGTTGCCGGCGCTGGCAGCCGCCACCGCCATGACCCTAGAGGCGTACAGCCAGCCGGAGAAGCCGCATAATAGACCCGTAATGGTGAACACGAGGATCTTTACCTTATCCACGCTTACGCCGGCCAAGCGGGCGGAAGTTTCGTTGCTGCCCACGGCGTACACATGCTTGCCCAGTTTGGTCCTTTGCATGATCAGCCCGAACAGAAGTGAAATCAGTATGAACATGATCATGGGGTAAGGGATCTTGAAGCCGTCCGTAATTTGAATGGAGCCTGCTGCCACCATGCGGAAAACATCATAGTTGGCCTTGTCGGCTACGGTGAAGGGGCCGCCCTGGCCGATTTGGTTGATGATGGAACGGCAGGCCGTCTGCACCGCCAATGTCGCAATCATGGCCGGCATGCGGCCCTTGGCTACCAGCACGCCGTTGAAGGTACCGATAAACAAGCCCAGGCCCAGGCAGAACAGAAACGTCACCCAAATGCTGCTGGTAGCGTTCAATACCATGATGCTCAGGCCCGATATGATGGCTACCTGCGCGCCGACGGAAATATCGATCTGCCCGGCGCAGATGATCATGGTCATCCCCAGGGCGATAATGCCGGTAGGGGCGCTTTGTACAAAGATATTAGAAATGTTCGTCCAGCGGAAAAAGTTCGGATTGATGATCCTGGCGATGATCAGCAGCAGAAAGAAGGACAGCCAATAGCTGTACTGTGGGAAAATCTTTCTCAGAAAAATTTTGGGCGGTATGTTCGGCGAGGTCCTAAACATGCTTCATCCCCTCCAAATTTGATCCGGTGGCATAGTACATCATGTTTTTTTCCGTAAGCTCTTCCCGGCCTAAAACGGCGTTTACCTCACCCTTGTACATGACCAGGCAGGAATCCGCCACCTTGTAGATCTCCGGAAATTCCGAGCTGAACACCAGGATGGCTTTCCCGCTTTGCGCAAGCTTCAGGATCAGGTGGTAGATTTCAAACTTCGTGCCCACATCGATGCCCTGGGTGGGGTTGTCGAAGATCAGGATATCGGCGTCCGTCTCCAGCCACCGGCCAAGGATCACTTTCTGCTGGTTTCCGCCGGACAGGGAGGTGATGGGATTTTTCGGGTTGTCGGCTTTTATGGAAAGCGCCTTCTGTTGCCTTACGTATCTTTCGGTTTCCTTTGCAGGATTGATCAAAAGGCGCCTGTATTTGGTGTTGAAGTATGCCATGGATGTGTTGTCGTAAATGCTCAGGTGATTCAGTATCCCACGTTCCTTGCGGGAGCGCGGCACCATGGCGATCCCCCTGTGCATGTGGGTCAGAATGGGGCTGTCGCTGCAAATGGGAGTGCCGTTTACACAAATGCTGCCGGTGCAGCTTTCAGCGCCGAACAGCGCATCGGCCAGCACGTCGCGCCCTGAGCTTTGCAAGCCTGTGATGGCTACAATCTCACCCCGGTTAAGGTCAAAGGAAACATTGTGAAAGGCGCTGCCGCAAAGGTTTTTGACGGACAACGCTACTTCATTTTTGCTATAGTTGGGTTTATTTTCAAAGTCATCATCGGCCAGCTGGCGTCCGATCATCATTTCCGTGACGGTGGATTCGTTGATATCCTTGAAGCTTCCCTGGGACACCAGGCGGCCGTCCCGAAGCACGTAATACGTCTCACAAATTTCAAACAATTCGGGCATCTTATGAGAAATATAAATGAAGCTGACGCCCTCCTGCCTTAATTGCCGCATGATGACGAAAAGACTCTCGATTTCGTGGGTAGTGAGCGCCGTGGTAGGCTCATCCATGATAATCAGTTCGCATTTGAACAAAAGCGCCCTGGCGATTTCCACCAGCTGCTTCTCAGCCGGCTGTAATGTACCCACAACGGCCCAGGGGTCGATGTTCACCTGCATGCGCTCGAACACCTTGGCGGTCCTTACCGCCATTTCCTTTTTGTTCAAAAACGGCCCATTGCTTAATTCTTCCGCCAGGTACATGTTTTCAAAAACCCGCAGGTCATTGCAAAGGTTCAGCTCCTGATGGATGAAGCGGATCCCGAGCCTCATGGCGTGCAGGGAGTTTTCAATGTTCACTTTTTTCCCGTCCAGGAGGATTTCCCCCTGGCCCGGTGGAAATGTGCCGGCCAGCACGTTCATCAACGTGGATTTTCCGGCGCCGTTCTCACCCAATAGGCCTACGATTTCTCCGGGTTTTACGGAGAAATCCACATGGTCCACTGCGCGGACGGGCCCAAAATCCACCACGATCCCTTTCATTTCAATGAGCAACGGCGGCCCCTCCCTTATGATTTGTGTATGGATGCGGGCCGGCCTGCATGGCGGCCGGCCGGCCCGCGCGGAGAATCTATGAAGGATTACTTGGCTTCGAGGCTGTAGCGCTCAATGAATTCCTTGCTGTTGCGGAAGGCTTCCACGGTGTTCTTGTCGATCTCGATGGAGGGGATCAGGAACAACTGGCCGGTGATATCCTGGCCCTGGTACTGCTCACCCTTGGCGGCGGCCAATCCCAAACGGATGGACTCGCGGATGAAGGAGGGGCTGAAGAAGTAGGTTACCAGGTCGATCTTCTGGCTGTCGTAGGTGGCCAGGGTTTCGCGGCGGCCGCCCACGCTGGTGATCAGCTTGATGTTCTGCTCGCCTGTGAAGTTGTTCAGAGCGATGGTCAGGCCGTCCACGATCTCGTCGTCATGGGTGCATATGAAGTCCACATCGGCGATCTGTTTGGGATCGGTGGTGTTCAGCCAGTTCTCCAGGAATTCCTGGGACTTGGCGTTGGACCAGTCGGTCTGGAAGGCTTCATGCACCAGTTCGAACTGGGCGGCATAGGGGGAAGCGTTCAGAACGTCCACCATGCCCTTGGTGCGCTGGATGGAAACTGTGGAGCTGTCGCCGATGAATTGCAGGTACTGCAGCTTTTCGCCGGCATCCAGGCGGTCTTTGAAGTACTTGAGCAGGTATTCGCCCATCCATTTGCCGATGGTCTCGTTATCGCCCATGATTTCAGCGGCCATGCCCTTGAAATCGGGGATCAGACGGTCATAGATCACCAGCTTGACGCCGGCATCCACAACGGTCTGGGCGGCATTGCGCAGCTGTTCGCCTTCCAGAGGCCACAGAACGATGACGTCCGGGTCCCAGGTGAGAATGTTTTCAATGGCGGCGATCTGCTTGGCGGCTTCTCCGCCTACTTCGAATTTGTACTCCAGGTTGCCGGCGCCGGCGGCGGCTACCTGCGCTTCGATTTCGGCGCGGGCATGGGCAATGCTTTCACCCAGGAATCCGTGGTCCGCATCCGGGGTCACGATGCCGATTTTCAGGGTATCGGCCATGGCGGTGGTAACGGACAGCAGCAACATAAGGGACAGGACCAGTACTACCAGTTTCTTCATGGTGTTACCTCCTACTGATTTGTTATGACTCATCGGCCGAATGCTGCGGCCGAGAAATCCAGTGTGCTGCGGCGGGGAGAGGACGACTCCCGCACCATGAGCTTGTGGGGAAGGGTTACCGCATTGGGTGAGGGCAAATGATGAAGCTTTTTGATAAGCAATTCCAGGGCTTTTTCGCCAAGCTCGAAGCAAGGCTGGGCCATGGTGGTGACATGGGGATGGAACATGGTGGTCTGCTCCACATCGTCAAAACCGATGACAGTCACATCTTCCGGTACCCGAAACCCCATTTCCCGGGCGCTGGCGATGGCGCCAAGAGCCAGCATGTCGGAGATGCAGAACAGCGCGGTAGGCCGCCTTTCCTGGGAGAGAAGGCTTCTGGCGGCGTCAAAGCCGCTCATGAAGCTGTAATCAATGGTGGCGTAGCGGATGTATTCCTCTTTGAGAGGGATATCCGCTGAAGAAAGGGCGTCCCGGTAGCCTTTCATGCGCAATGCAGTAGATACATATTTGTTCACACTGCTGATGATGCCTATGCGTGTATGAGTAAGCTTAAGCAGATATGCCATGACCTCCATTGCCGCGGCATAGTTGTCGATGGAGACACGGGCGATGTCCAGATCCGGATCAAACTCCGAACACTGTACCAGTGCATACTTCTCCGCGTAAGGCTTCAGCCACATGGATTGCTGCTCTGTAGCCAGCAGGATGGCTCCGTCCACCTGGTGCCGTGTCAGCATATTCAGTGTCTGTTCTTCCTGCTTTTGATCCCCCTCGGTATTGCAAAGGAAAGAACTGTAGCCATTTTGGTGTGCTGCTTTGCCGATGCCTGCGATAATGTGGGTGTAGTAGGGGTTGGTAACGTTAGGCGCAAGGATAAGAATAATGCGGCTTTCGTTGCGCCGTAGGTTTCTGGCCGATACATTGGGTACATATTGCAGCCTTTCCACCGCGTCCAGGACACGTTTGGCTACCTCGGGGTTTACCCGTCCCTTGCCGTTTACGACCCTGGACACCGTTGCCGCCGATACCTGCGCCTCCTTGGATACATCCAGGATTGTAGCCATAGTGCTTATCTCCGCTTTTTCAGACGCCGGCAGTTTACCGGCATCCTGCCTGCTTTTTCTCAATTCACGGTAATCGTTTACATGAATATACCATCACAAGCGAATTGTGTCAAGCGTCATTTTTCAGATCTCATAGAAGATTTGCGACTTTTTTATCGCATATGCGCAGGAGCTTCCTGGTATACAGGCCGCATTCTTTACTTTATTCAATAATATAAAAAAGATATGAATATAGTTTACGCATAATCCAATAGAACCCGTTCTGTGAAGCTGTCTGATAAGGCAATTAAAAACCCCGGTACTCACTTGCACCGGGGTTTTGTACTGACAGATTACCGATAAACCAGCATCGCTTGCTCCCTTGTTGGGCGAGGTTTATGTTTTGATGACCACTACCTCATGGTCTGCGATCCTGGGAACGGTGAAGGAAAGCTGCCCATTTCTGATGCGGTAGGGGACCGCTTCTTTGGATACCGTAAGGTCAATGCTTTGCACCCGGCCGGAAACAGGCAGGGTTACGCCTATGCCGTAAATCGGCAGGATCCGGTGGCAGTATCCGGGGTTTTCGTCGCAGCCGCTCAGGTTGACGAGGTGAAGCACGATGGCCTGTTCCTTCTGATAGATATTGACGTCTATTTTCCCTTCCCCTAAAACCTGAACAGGCAGCTTATCTTGAAGCGTCCAGCTCACCGCGTTTGAAAGCAGCGCTGCATGGTCGGGCAGCCGTTCCCGGCCGTAACACCGGTCGATATCAGCAGCCAGATAGACCACCCGCGCGCCGGATGGCATTGTGCCGGCGAAAATAGGGGCAATACCGTCATCAATCTCCCGGATGTAGCTGAATTCGGGCGGATAGATGGGAAAGGGCTTCACATAACCCGCGATGGGCTTAAGCGGCCCGAAGGACTCGGCTTCGTTAAGGCCGCCGCCAAGAGCAATGATTTCTGTATCCTCAAACCCATCCAGTATGGGGTGCCTTTCCTTTTGCAAATGCATGTAATTGTGTACCTGCATGTTATCCCAGCTTGCGGGCTGCTCGGTGAATTCACCATATGCTTTGCCGGTCAGGCGCAGGCCGAAATGCTCAAAGAAATGGCTGTCCAAGTCTGCTTCGCCGTCTTCATTCAGCGTTCCTGTAATGCCGGAAAATACAAGCCCGCCGCCTTCGTTCGCAAAGCGAAGGATGGCATCCCGCTGTTTTCTGCTCATGACCGCCATATGGGGCAGCACAAGCGTTTTGAGGCGGCCTTTGTAGCGCTCGATATCGTCGATATGAATTGGAAGGAAGGGTATCCTCATTTCGCTCAGAGCCTGGGTAATACCATACCAGGGATAGGCGACACGCTCCTTGGGCTTGTTTCTGCCATAAAAATCGGTATTGGCCTGGTTCCATACGACACCAACGGTGGCAAGGTTCCTGCGGTTATAAAACCACTCCTCATTTTCGGCGTGCCAATTCATGAAAGGAACAGGTGTATCGAACTGCCGCCTGTCATAGGTGGCCCCGCTGACGTGGTGGAACCAGGGAGATACGCCGCCCGCCAGGCCGCTGATCATCCACATATGGGTTTCCTGCGGGGGATTGGCAGAAAGCCGGAAGGAACGCTTTCCCCGCACATAATTGGCCATGCTTTCCGCGACGATCACATCCTCCCCGGATGCCAGGCGCAAAAGCTGGCCGTTGACCGCGTTTTGCATAAACCCGCCCAGCGTGATACGGGATTGCTGGTCGCTGAAAATGAATTTCGAGCGGTTCAATATTGCCTTCAAATCGGAAAGCGCGCCGCTCAAATCGGAAACATCATAGGGGTTGGCGTGCAGCATGCCCATCCACAGGCAATCCCCGCCGCCGATGCGGCGTGTCGTCTCGTTGAAAAGGTCCCAGTTTTCGGTGCGGCTTTCATAGCTCCAGCGGATCCATTCCCGGTAGAGGGGGTCCTCCATGTCCGCTTTTTCGGGAAGACTTCGGCCTGTGCGCTCCATAAATAACTGCCGGCAGCGCTCACAGTAGCAGATCCTGTCGCGGAACATGCCGCGCCAGCTGTTGTCTGCAAAGCCTGCAGGGTGATATTTTTCTATGATTTCCGCCAACACATCGGGAATGTACTTTTTATAGTAATCGCCGTTCACGCAGGAATAGTAGCGGTCCATGGATTTGTAGGGTTTGCCGTCTTTATCTACGCAGAACCAGTCTGGGTGTGCCTTGTAAAATTCCTCCGTGGCGAGATTGATGTCCATGCGGGCCACGACGATAAGGCCCTCTTCCCGGGCAGCATCGGAGAAGGCTTTGAAATAATCCTTGCCGCCGAGTGTTTGGGCGCGGTACTGCAGGCCATATTTGCTGGGATAGTAGGCGACGGTTCCCCCGCAGTTCACGATAACGCCCTGGACGCGGGTGCGTTTCCATTGCCCGCGCCAGAAATCGATGTTGTTTCTTGCGGGATCATCCTCCGTCAGATTGGTCTGCCCCCAGCGGCGGACCCAGGTGTACCATGGTCTTTCAGTTATATGCTGCATGGCTGTCTATCCTTTCGTTGCTTGCATGCTTTATAAGCCTTTAAAACCTGCCATCAGCAGCCGGCCGACGGCCTCGGCAGCGTTATACAGCAGCGGTTCGGCCCGTTTCATGGCATCTTCCAGGGGGATCGCGCCATCCGATATGGATAGGCAGGTGGTGACGCCGTTCCTGTACAGTTCCCGCCAGCCTTTTTTCAGGCTGCCGGACAATATGATGACGGGCACGCTGTGGGCCTTGGCCATCTGTGCGATGCCCATGGGTACCTTGCCGAACAGCGTGGACTTTTCGGTGCAGCCTTCCCCTGTGATAATGTAATCCGCTTGGGGAATATGCTCCGCAAAGCCCGTTTCCTCAACGACCAGCTGGAAGCCTGAAACAAGCCTGGCTCCCATGAATGCATACATCCCGGCGCCTGTGCCGCCGCCGCAGCCGCCACCCGGCATGCTGCGCACATCGATCCCCAAATCACTCTCGATGATGTCGGCGTAATGGGAAAGAGCACGGTCCAAAAGAACAACTTCATCCGGCGTTGCGCCTTTGCCGGGACTATAGACGACAGCTGTGCTGTTTTCACCGCACAAGGGGTTGTTGACGCTCCAGGCGGCGGTTAGCTCTATACCTGAAAGCAATGCTTTGACAGGGGTGATATCGATATGCGCAAGATCGTGCAGCGCCAGCCCGCCTTGCGGGAGCGTGCGCCCGGCGGCGTCTGTTAAAATGGCGCCAAGGGCCTGAGCCATGCCGGCGCCGCCGTCCGTGCATGCGCTGGCGCCGATGCCTGCAATGATCCGCTTGCATCCGTGCTTTATGGCTGCCAGGATCAATTCTCCCGTGCCGTAGGTGCTGGCGGTGAGAGGCTTTCTGGTTTCCGGCGTGGTCAGCATGATCCCGCTTGCCGCAGCCAGCTCGATCACGGCCGTCTGCCCATCGCCCAAAACGCCCCACTTTGCGTTGACGGGCTCGCCGCTCGGGCCTTGCACCGTGGCGTTGTAAATGGTACCGCGTGTAGCGATGCACAGGGAATCGACGGTTCCTTCCCCGCCGTCGGCAATAGGCGCCAACTGTATATCATCCACACCGGCTGACTCCAGGCCGCGGGCTATGATGCGTGCGGCGTCCAGGGAGGAAAGCGAACCCTTGAATGAATCCGGAGCGATCAGTATACGCATATAAATCCCTCTGCTTGCTGCCCAGATTTGTGCATCATCATAAAATAGGCTTGCGTTTTTCAACGCATGATGTTACTATGTGAAATACATAAAGGGATAGGGGAAATTATTGTGACCCAGAAGCTTTCAAAAGCCAACCAGTCAGTGGAAAAGACGCTGCAAATCATAGAAGTTCTTGCGGGCGATCGGGAGCCTTTGCGCCTGGCGGAAATATCCAAGCGTGTGGAGATGCCGGCCAGTACGGTGCTGCGCATGATCAACACGCTGGTGGAGCATGGGTATGCCTATCAGGATGCCCAGTCCCTGCGCTACGGATTAACGCTGCGCTTTGCGCAAATTGGCCATATGATCAGTGGGCAGCTTAGAATACGCGATGTGGTCCACCCCTTTTTGATGGAGTTGAGCCGCACAACCGGAGAATCCACCTGCCTTGCCATTGAGGAAGACATGGAGGTTATCTACATCGACGTGGTGGACGGTGCGGACGGTATGCTCAAAATCATGCAGCGCATCGGAAAGCGCGCGCCGCTGCATTCCACCGGCGTAGGCAAGCTGATGCTGACAAAGTACTCTCCTGAAAGGCTGAATCAATTGGCACAGGCCAAGGGGCTTGCCGTTTTGACACCTCACACCCTGACCTCCATCCAGGATCTTACGCGGGAGCTTAACACCATTGCGAAACAGGGCTATGCCGTGGACGATGAGGAGTGTGAACTGGGTGCGCGCTGCGTTGCCGCGCCGATATATGATTACGAAAACCGCATCGTGGCTTCCATCAGCGTGTCGGGCCCTGTATCCCGCATCACCCGCAGGCGTGTTTCGGAATTGGCGCCCATGGTGATAGAGGCTGCCAACAAAATCAGTGAAATGATGGCCTATAAAAAGAACTGACGCTGAGTGTATAGAGGCGGGCTGTTTGGCACGGAGGCATACTTCGGCCGGACGGCCCGCTTTTGCATACGCTGCCATCCATAACTTTGGATTTGGCCCCAACTTCCTTTCTATAAGAACATGCTTTTCAACTTGTGAAATATAAAGCGGATATCTGAATTGTAAACCTATTTCATGTCCGTGTCAATAGAAAAAAGCACGAATCATTTCAATAAAAGGCATTGTATTTCAATAAATGAAATATATATGAAAATTATAAATTATCGACTAAATGAGAGTTGATTCACAACATAAAATTATAGAATATCCATAAATGTGCCACTAATTACTAAAGAACAGTCATTATTCGATAAGCGCGTGAATACAAATTGCAAAAAATAATTTGTGTTTGCTATTGCATTATGCACGAGCATATGCTACACTAGGGCCAGATAAAGCAAAACAGTATTTCACATATAGAAATATTGCTTGCTATTATGGACGATGACAATAGAAGATCATTATATAAAGTGAGGAACCCAAATGCAGTGGAGTGAATTGACGACAGGCATTTATCCTTGGGATATTCACGATGAGGGGATCGAGACTATCCTTGACAACCTTATACAGTACGCGGGCAACAACGCCGCCTATATGCTGGCGCTGATGCACCATGAAAAGCGTCCGCTGCATGCCAACTATTATCCGCACAACCCTGTCCGCAAGCGTTATCTGGCGGAGGACAGCCGCTGCTATTTCACCATACACGGCGAATGCTATCAGCATAGCCGTATCAAGCCGCTGCTTTCAGAACGCGATTTTTTGAAAGGTACCGACTGGCTGCAAATCTTTATCGATGGCCTTCGCCGGCGGGGCATGAAAGCCGGTGCGGAAATTTCCCATACGCCCCTGGATTCCTTCCGGGGTATGGGGGAATTTTCCGATTGCATCCAGCGGGACGTTTATGGCCGTCCTCCGGAATACGGCCGCTTTACCCATCAACAGCTTTGCTGGAACAGTGCCGATGCCAGGGAATATGTCTGTTCCCTGGCCCGGGACCTTGCGCTTCACTATGATCTGGACATGCTCCAGACCTGCTCCTTCCTATATAACCCCGGAAGGCTTGATTTGCATCCCTTCCTGGGTGTGGTATTAGGTGGATGCTTCTGCGACAATTGCAAACGTGAGGCGCAAAAGCAGGGGCTTGATTTTGAAGCCATGAAGCGCGCGGCCCGCCGCTGGGCGGACATCCTCTCCTCCGAGAAAACAGACAGCCTGGGGCTTGCCTTTGACAAGGATCCGTCCTTTGTAAGTTCCGCAACCACCGAAGATATTCTGGAAATGATCGAGGAACGTTTGCTTTTGAAGCAGGGGAATTCCACCTCCACCATGTTCATGCTGGAGGAGCCGGATCTCTATGCTTGGCTCAAGTTCCGCTGTGACACGGTGACCAGGTACATGAAGGAGCTTTCCCAAGCGATCCACGGTGCAAATTCCGGGATCGATTTCCGATTTAATACCTGCTGGCAGGAACAGGAACTGATCGGCCAAAACCTCAAGGCCATCGCCCCGTATGTGGATTCCATACGGATGATGGATTATTCCGAGCAGTACGGCGACGCGGAACTGGTAAGCAAAAAAGGTTTCTGGCTGGCCAACGTTCGCAGGCAGGTGGGACAGGACAAGACCATCATCGGCGGCATCGCCCCCCGGGCCAAGGCAACGCCGGAGCTGATCAAACAGGGAATCCGCATTTTGTGCAAGGGCGGCGTGGACGGGCTTTCCTACGGCTTTTATGACGGCGCATGCTTTGCAAACCTTGGCGCTATCAAGGAGGCCATGGCGGAAAATGAAGTGACGCTCCGCCATCCGGCCGGCAACAGCGTAAGCAGCAGGGAGGCGGCGGAATGATTCGGCGCGATGAAGTGGAAAAGCGTATCCCGGACACCGGGCGCAGGTATGATGTGGTCGTTGCCGGCGGCGGACCGGCGGGGATTGGGGCCGCTTTGGCAGCCAGGAGAATGGGCGCTGATGTGCTCTTGCTGGAAGCCCGCAGCTACTTTGGCGGCGTCGCGGCAACTTCACTTTTCATGCCCATCAACCGTCTGAAGACCGGCGGAAAAACCCGGGGCGGCGTGCATGAGATGCTCGTAAATAAGCTGGAATCCTTTCAGGGGCTTGCCTGCAGGGAAGGCAAGGTGACCTGGACGGACGGCGACGGGCTGCACGTACATCCCGATTATTTAAAAGAAGCAATCTTTCAGCTGCTGGAGGAGTATGGGGCCGATTACAGGCTTTACAGCCCTGTTTGCGGCGCGAAGGTAGAAAACGGCACCGTGAAGCAAGCTATCGTTTCCACCAAGGATGGGCAGGTGGCGTTTGATGCCAATGTGTTCATCGATTGTACGGGCGACGGCGACCTGGCCTATCATGCCGGGGCGAAGATCGTTGTCGGCCGGGAAACGGACGGCGCCTTGATGCCGGTCACATTGGGGTTTGCGCTGTCCAATGTGGATACGCAAAGGCTGTTTGAGTTTTATGACAGTGATGAAGTGAAGCACAGGATGCCGGCGTTTGTGGCCCGCGCAAAGGAATTGGGCTACAGTGTGGCGCCCTGGTATTCCTTCGACCGCACCACCGTTCCCAATATGGTGACGGTGAACAACGGCGGCCTTGCGGACATCGGCATCCTCAATACGCTACGCGCCCAGGACGCCACTGTGGCCGAGCGCGTAGGCATCCGTATCGCGGTGGATTTCGTGCGCTGGGCAAGAGAACTGCAGATCCCCGGCCTGGAAAACTGTTACCTGGACCGCACCGGCGCGGCTGTGGGCGTTCGGGAGACGCGGCGCGTGATCTGCGATTATGTGCTTAGCATGGAGGATGCCGCAAACGGAGCGGAGTTTACCGATGTGATTGCCAGGCGCTACGGTGCGGTGGACTTGGCCGGGCTTGCCGCAAACGAAAGCACGAAGATGAAATCAGGCTATGATTACCCTTACCGGGCATTGCTGCCTGTGGGGCTTCATGGGTTGCTGGTAGCCGGGCGGTGCGGTTCTTACACGCACATGGCGCTGGCTGCGGGCAAGAGCATGGGCAACATGATGGCTATCGGCCAGGCAGCCGGCGTTGCGGCAGCGATCAGCGCAAAGGAAGGGGTTACCCCAAGGGCGCTACCGGCGGCCAAGGTTCAAAAGGCGCTTATGAAAACGCTGAACGCCAGGCTTTGATTGAAGGAGGGTTGCATATGCAAAAAACGGTTCAAAACCCCTTAAAGCCTGGGGCGCTTCATGTAACGCGCGCCGGTGCGTACTTCTCACGAATGGGCAGGTATTGGCAGATTTATGTGCTGATGCTTGCCGGTATCCTGTTTTTTATCCTCTTCAAACTTTTGCCCATATGGGGCCTTGGCACTGCGTTCGTTGATTTCAATATCGGCAAGGGGCTGCTGGCCAGCAAATTCGTTGGGCTGAAGCATTTTAACAACTTCCTTGGCAGCTCCCATTTTCCAAGGCTTCTGCGAAATACCATGGTGATCAGCAGTATGGATCTGTTCCTGGCGTTCCCCATCCCCATCATCCTTTCGCTATTGCTCAACGAGCTTCGCAGCGCGAAATTCAAGCGCATCACCCAATCCATCATTTATATGCCGCACTTTATGTCCTGGGTGGTGATTGCCTCTCTTACCTTCTTCCTGTTCAGTACGGACGTGGGCATCGTCAACAAGCTCATCATGAAGCTGGGCGGCGAGGCGAGCCCGCTTTTAACCACGCAGGAAAGCTTCTGGTGGGTGCTGCTGGGGCAAACCATATGGAAGGAGATGGGCTGGGGCACGATCATCTACCTGGCCGCTATCTCCCAGGTAGACCAGGGGCTTTACGAAGCGGCCATCATGGATGGGGCCAACCGCTTCAAGCAGGTGCTTCATGTGACGATCCCATCCATTATGCCCACGCTGATCGTAATGTTCCTGATGAAGCTTGGCAAATTGATGAACGTATCTTTCGAGCAGGTCTGGATGATGACAAACGACATGGTCCGCAATGTGGCGGAAACGTTTGAAACCTACTCCTTCCGCGTGGGCGTCCAGATGGGTAATTACAGCGTAGGCGCGACGGTGGGACTGTTCAAGAGCCTGGTTGGTGTGCTGCTTGTGGTTTCTTCCAACTGGCTGATCAAGAAAACGGGCCATGACGGCATTTATTGACGCCTGCCCTGTGAATGGAGAATGAGCGATGTCAAACTATGTTGGCAGAAAAAAGTTCTCTGTCGCCGATATCCTGATCGGTCTTGTCATCGTGCTTGCGGCGCTGTTTTGCCTGTTGCCGATATTGTACGTGGTCAGCGTATCCTTGACAGATCCCAAAGTGTACGTTCCTTTCGAGTTCAGGCTGGTGCCCAAGCAGTTTTCCCTGAAGGCTTATTCCGTTATCATGTCCACGCCGGATTTTTTGACGGCGCTGAAAAACACGCTGATCATCACCGTGGGCGGCACGGTGCTGGGGGTGTTTACTACTTTCGGTTTTGCATACGGGCTCACGAAAAAGGACCTTCCGCTGCGCAAGTTCTTTCTGGCTTTGGTCATATTCGCGCTGCTGTTTGACGTGGGCCTTATCCCCAACTTCCTGAACGTAAAGTCCCTGGGGCTGATCAACTCCTACTGGGCATTGATCCTCACCGCGCTGATGACAAGCTATAACGTGATCATTGCCAAGAGCTTTCTGCAGGGGATTCCCTATGAGCTGGAGGAAGCCGCCAAAATCGACGGGTGTTCTTACTTCGGTATCTATTTCAAGATCATACTGCCTTTGGCCACGGCTTCCATTGCGACGCTGACGCTGTTCATTGCCGTGGATCAATGGAACATGTATACAAAACCCTTGATGTACATGACGGACTACAAGATGCGCACGCTGCAGGTCTACGTAAAGACTTTGCTGGTGGATGCATCCACCATCGGAACGGGCGTAAGCGACGGCAATATGGTGCTGCCGGGCGAAACGCTGCGCCTGGCCACCGTGGTGCTTTCCATGCTTCCCATCATGTGCGTCTACCCATTTGTCCAGAGATACTTTGTAAAAGGGGTGATGATTGGTTCCGTCAAGGGATGATTTCTTCTGGATGAATCGGTGGATGTTCATGGCTCGTGTTTATACTATAATAATGTAGGAGGGACAAAACATGCGTAAACTGTTGTCCATGATTCTCGCGGTCCTTTTGATCGCAGCGATGATGTCAACCACCTTTGGCGCCGCAGCGGAAAGCCAGGAGCCGCTTTCGATGACAGCCATGCTCGTGCAATACAACCAGCCCCCGGATCCCAACGGCGTCTATTGGCAGCAGCTTTTGAAGGACAACAATCTGGAATACAACATTGAGTGGGTTCCCGAATCCGCCTATGCGGACAAGTGCTCCCTTGTGCTGGCCACCGGCGAACTGCCCGACGTGATCCAGCTGACCTCCTCCACGGACGCTATCGTAGTGAATGCCGCCAACAACGGCCTGTTCAAGGATCTTACGCCGTTCATCGAGTCCGGCAAGTACGAGAACCTGAACAAGATCAGCGCCTCTGCCTGGATGAACTCCAAGATCAACGGCAAGAACTACATCATCCCCCGTTCCCGCGGCCAGTACAACACCGGTTTGTTCATCCGCGGCGACCTTTTGAAAAAGCTGGGCATGGAAACGCCCACTACCATCGAAGAGCTGACCAAGTACTTCGAGGGCATCCGTGACCTGGATCCCAACATGATCCCCCTGCCCATGGAAATCAACACCATCATGAGCTTTGTCCAGGGCGCCTTTGGCGACGGCCCCATCGTGCCCGTGTACACTGCTGACGGCGAAGGCATCGTGTATGAGCGCCTGACCGAATCCTATGCCCTGGCTGTGGAATGGCTGCAGAAGATGTACAATGAAGGCGTTCTGGCCAAGGAATTCGCATTGTACAAGACCGACAAGAACCAGGACGTGGTTCTGGCCGGCATCGGCGGCGCCCGTCATCAGAACGTATGGCACCGTTACCGCCTGTCTACAGAATTGCAAAAGGTTGTTCCGGATGGCTTCCTCACCCCCTTGTACTATATCAAGGGTGAGAAGGGCACCGACGTGCAGTACGACATCGGCTACTATGGCGGCCATGCCATCAGCGCCAGCGTTCCCGATGAAAAGGTTGAAAGGATCCTGGAGTTCTTCAACAAGACCGCAAATCCCGACACGTACAACTACTACCACTATGGCCCCGAAGGCGTTTACTGGAACATGGTGGACGGCTTCCCGGTCCTGACCGAAGCCGGCGTGAAGGACGTCACCAACTCCTTCTACGGACCTGTGGTTGAAGCTACCGCCCTGTATTCCAAGGTGGACAGCCCCTTGGCCGATGCCGCCTACAACATGGAGACCCGCGAGATGTCCAAAGTCATCGACAAGGTTGCCGAGGAAATGGGCCATGCTCCGTTCCACATCTTCTCCATCATCCAGTCTCCGGTTTGGAGCCAATACTGGGCCATGGCGAAGGGCGACTTTGAGTCCTATGTGGCCGACACCATCGCCGGCAAACACACCATCGATGAGTTCCGTGCCTATCAGGCTGAGATCTCTTCCGATTCCCAGGTGCAGGATGCCTTCAAGGAATTCAAGGCGAGCTATGATGCATTCGGCCTGGCCAACTGGACCGCTCCCAAGATGGATTAATTACCTGACTGTCTAGTGATTTAATAGGGGGAAGCCGGGCCTTACCCGCTTCCCCCTTCTCATCAGAAACAAATTCTATACCATAAGCGAGGTAACGCCATGTTTATCAAGGAAGTTGCCGCCAGCCTGTATGCCTGGGATCTGGCTGACGAGGGCATCGGAACCATAGCCGACAATCTGCAGGAGCACAGCAACGTAAACTGTATGTATCTGGTAGGCGTCATGCATTATGAAAAGCGCCCGCTGACCAGTTTGTTTTATACCCACAACAGCGTGCGCAAGTTTTATCTGCCCGAAAACAGCCGCGCCTATTATCCCATGGACATGGAAAGCTTCAGGAATACAAAGCTGAAGCCCCGCTTTTCCGAACGCGATTTTCTGAAAGATACCGACTGGCTGGAGATGCTCACCAAGGAAGCCCGCAAGCGCGGCATGAGAACCGGCATTGAGCTTTCCCATACGCTGTATGACACCACCATCGCCTATGAGGAGCATCCGGATATCCTGCAGCGCGATGTAAACGGAAATATCATTCAGGGGACCCAGGGCCTGCTCTGCCCCAACAATCCAGACGTGCACGAGTTCCAGCGGGCCATGTTCTATGACACGGTGAAAAACCATGACGTAGACCTGATCCAAACCTGCCTTTTGACCTTCGGCGGCGAGCGCAAGGTGCAGGCGCCATGGTTCTATAACACATGGATGGACGTGAACAATGCCAATCTTGCCAGCCTGATCGGTCTTGCGGATGGCGGCTGCTTCTGCGAGCACTGCAAGGCAAAGGCTTTAAAGTGGGGCTATGACTGGGAACTGATCCTGCGCGACATGAAGAAGCTGTACGCCGTCGCACACGCCACGCCTTACAAGTTCCAGACGAGCCTGATGGAAAACAACCTCACATTGGGCAGCAACCTGACTGAGAGCATGCTCCTGATCGAATATCCGGGGCTTATGGAGTTCATCAAGTTCCGCATCCAGAGCGTTACGGAATTGTTCAAGGATATCTATGTAAGCATCCACGAAGCAAAGCCCGGTATCGACTTCAGGTACAACAACCATGTCCGCTTCCCGGAGTACACAGGCATTTCCTTCAAGGATATTGCGCCCTATGTGGACTCCGTGCGCGAATCTGACTACTCTGAGCAGTACGGCGCACCGGACCACTTTGTGTTCAAGCGCAACACACTGCTGAAGATCCGCCGCGGCATCGGCTTTGACAAGGGCCTGATCTCCGCGCTGGCCACAAGGCCCAACTCCTCGCCGGAAATCATTCGCGAATCGCTGCACATCCTGGCCGAAATGGGCTTGGACGGCATCTCCCTTGGCCATTATGACGGCGCGCATATCGAACATCTGGACGCCATCAAGCAAGGCATGTTAGATGCCAACATCACGCTCATCAAGTAGGGTAGAAAAAGGAGTACCGGTATGAATATTCAATTGGCGGGCGATTCCGTCCGCATTGCGGAAGGCGCGGTGATTGGGCTGCCCCCGGCGGCGCCATCCCCAAGTACTTTCTCAAGCGTGGTATGTGACGCACTGGATCATCCTCTTGATGTAAAGCCGCTTGTCCAGTGGGATTTGCATAATAAGCAGGTGGCGATCCTGGTGGATGACTGGGGCCGGCCTACGCCCTGCGGTGAGTTTTTGCCGGATGTGCTGAAAAGGCTGAATACGGCGGGCTGTCCGGATGAGAACATTACCATCATCACGGCCAGCGGCATGCACGATCCCATGGACGATGAGCGCATGATCAAAAAGGTGGGTAAAGAGGCGTTTACCCGCGTGCGCTGTGTATCCCATGACGGCGGCAACGCCCACATGCTGGCTTTCTGCGGCATCACGGACCTGGGCTCACCCGTGTGGGTGAACAAGTATGTCGCCCAGGCGGACTTCAAAATAGCCTTGGGCCGTATCTACCCCCACAGCAACTATGGCTACGAGGGCGGCTACAAGATGATCGTGCCGGGCGTGGCCTCCTTTGAGACGATCCTGCGGGATCATTCGCTGAACTATTCGCCGTTTTCCGATTACGGCATCGTGCGCAACAATCCCAGCCGGGCGGAAGCGGATGCCATCGGTCGGCTGGTGGGGCTCGACTTTGTGGTAAACTTTGTGATAGACTACAACCAAAAGCCCGTCAAGGCGTTTGGCGGTACGGCGGAAAAAGTATTCCCGGCAGGCGTGAATTTCGGCCAGCACAATGTGTGGGCGGCCACCACGGGCGGGCAGCCTGCGGACATCACCATCCTGTGCCACAAGGAAATGGGGGATTTGTCCCTTTCCAACAACCCCAATTACTATATCGGGCTGGCCATGTCGGTGACCAAACCTGACGGCATCGTGATTTCCACCATGGAATACGAGCCCCAGAAGAAGACGATTCTGATGGGGTATGACCTGGACGAGATGCCCTTCGGGGAACTGGTGCGGCTGCATGAAAAGCGGGACTGGAACATGAACCCCAGGGAGATACAGCACGTGATCAAATCGCTGCGCGGCGCGTTCTACCGCAGGCGCGAATTCGAGTACCGGCCGCAAAAGCTGTTCCTGGTTTCGAAGGATTACCCAAGAAGCCTGTTGGAAAAGTGGAACGCGGAGCAGTACCCCACGCTGCAGGCGGCGTACGATGCGGCGGCTGCACTCAAAAAGGATCCCTTTGTGTTCGTGCTGCCCGACGCGAAAAGCACACTGCCCCTCGTTCATTATGATTTTGAGGATGGCAATCTATGATGAATTCATACCTGGAACCGGCAAGGGAAATACCTGTTTATGGAACATACGACGTCGTCGTGGTGGGCGGCGGCTGCGCGGGCTTTGCCGCGGCGGTCGCCGCCGCCAGGAACGGCGCGAAGACCATTGTACTGGAGCGTTTTCCCTACTTTGGCGGCACGGCGACTGCATCGCTGATGGCCAACATCGTGGGTACCCGCAACCAGGTGGAGCCCAACAACCTGCAGGTGTGCAAGGGGATCGGCGAAGAGCTGATTCTGAACATGCTGTCCCTGGGCGGTGCGTCAGTCACCAGAAACGCGTACAAATCCAAGGAGCGCAGCAATGTAAAGGGCGATTTGTCTTACAGCTATGCCTTTGACACGGAGATATTCAAAAAGATAACGCTGGAGATGGTGCGGGAAACCGGATGTGATATTCTGTTCCATGTCTTTTTTTCCGACGTCATTATGGAAAACGGCGTGATGAAGGGCGTTATCATCGAAAGCAAGTCAGGACGGCTGGCTATCCTTGGAAAGGTCATCATCGACGCCACCGGCGACGGGGATGTGGCTTCCAGGGCTGACGTGCCCTTCTGGCAGACGAAGCACGATGAAAACAGCCGCTTGAATGACGCGCTGATGTACAAGGTGAGCGGGTTTGATCAAAACATCACCGTGGAAAGCTGCGTTTTCGGAAACAGCATGATCCTGTGGGGGCCAAGCCCCGGCCCGCACAACGGCGCGGATGTGAAAGAGCTTACCGACATGGAGATCAAGGTACGCACCGAGGTGTTTGCACATCTTGAGAATTTGAAGCAAACACATCCGGATCTAAAAAATGCCCGCGTCAGCGATACCGGCTCGCTGCTGGGCATAAGGCAGACCCGTTTTATCGAGGGCGAGTATCAGATCACGGGGGAAGACGTGCTTGCCGGTGCGCGGTTTGACGATGTGATCGCTCTGGCTTCCAACCCCGTCATCCACTACTATGGTTATCGGCGTTTTCTTACGCATGAGGGTTATGATATTCCCTATCGTTGTTTGGTGCCTAAAACGGTGGATGGCCTTTTGGTGGCGGGGCGCTGCATGTCCAGCGACCAGATCGCATTTGAATCCTGGCGTGCCATGGCCCACGTATTCTGTATCGGCGAAGGCGCGGGTGTGGCCGCGGTACAGTCCGTCAAACAGAATGTCGCACCGCGCCTTGTAGACATCAAGGCGGTACAGGAGCAATTGATCGCCCAAGGCGCGGAAATCGGCCAGGGCCGGACAATGTGAGGCAAGAAGTGGCTGTCATGAAGATTACGAAAATAGAAACCTTCCATACCCAGAACCTGTGCGTGGTTCGCGTAACGGCGGAGGATGGCGCGGTGGGCTGGGGGCAGACCGCCCACAACTTCACCGACATCACCTGCGGCATCGTTCACCGGATGCTGGCAAAAAGAGTGCTTGGCATGGACTGCGAGGATATTGAGGCCGTCAATGACCTGTGCATCGAATCCACCTACAAGTTCTATGGTTCCTTCATCAACCGGGCGGCGGCTGGCATCGATACTGCGCTGTGGGATATGAAGGCCAGGCGCGCGGGCAAAAGCGTGGCGCAATTGCTTGGCGCAACCCGCACGAAGGTGGACATTTATGCATCCAGCATGGACAAGACCATCACCCCGCAGCAGGAAGCCGACCGCATGAAGCGGCTGAAGGAGGAAAAAGGATTCCGCGCCTTCAAGCTGCACATAGCCAGCGGTATCGGCAAGGATGGGGATATGTACCCGGGCCGTACCGAGGAAGTTGTAAGGCTGGTACGCAAGGCCATCGGCGATGACGCGGAGCTGTATGTGGACCCCAACGGGGCGTATACGGTGGAGCGCGCCATCGAGCTGGCCGGGTATTTCAAGGAATACAACGTGGGCTACTTTGAGGAACCATGTCCCTTCTGGGAGTTTGAAAAAAGCGCGGCGGTAGCAAAGGCCATCGATATCCCTGTGGCCGGCGGCGAGCAGGATTACTGTTTGGCCCAGTGGCAAAGGATCATTGATGCAAAGGCTGTGGCTATAGCCCAGCCCGATATCTGCTATATCGGCGGTCTGACCAGGGCGCTGCGTGTGTCGGAGATGACAAAGAAGGCTGGGCTTTACTGCACGCCCCACAACGGCACATTCAACATGCTGCAGGTGTTCAGCATCCACTTCAATGCGTCGATCGGAAATTCGCATCCGTTTATGGAGTTCTCCATCGACCAGAACCATTTGGACCCCTGGACGAAGGACTTCTTCTATCCCCAGGTGAAGATCGTGGATGGAAAAGTGGATGTCCCGCAGGAGCCTGGATGGGGGATTCATGTAAGCCATGATTGGCTGGAAAAATCGGCGTATACATGCAGCGAACTGAACGGATGATAAGCTTTAAAACGAGATTGCTAAAAAGGATGGGCCTTGAGAATTATTCAAGGTCCATCCTTTTTCTATTGGATCAAACATGTGCCACAGGTGGCTGTTAAATATTAATCTCCATGCCGCCGAGAGCAGTTGCGACGCAAATATCAGATAAAGCGGTTTGTATGATGCCAATAACGTTTCCTTTTACTCCTTCCACCGCCTGCGGGCGGCACCTCCCTCAAGAGGGAGGCTTTCCAAAAGGCTCCCTCTTGAGGGAGCTGTCGCCGCAGCGACTGAAGGAGTAAATGCAATAATTTACAGAAGCCATAGTTAATGGGCAAAAATATAAAGCCTCAATTTAAAGGCATGAGGATCGCAGGATGGAGCTTTGGCTCAACCATACGATCCTCGTCTTTAAGTGCCTTGTTTATTTCTTATTCTTTTCAATGTTTACGGTTTTTCCGAATTTACTCCTTTGCGATTTTTATATCCGCCCCGTCCCTTAAAAACACGGGCAAATGATCAAGCGGGGCTTCCGCCGTGATCCATGTGCCGCCCTGATATGTGTTACCGCCATACGCGTCCCGCCATACGGAGCCGCCTGGCAGATAAACCTTGCGTTCCCGCATGTGCAGTTCCAGCACCGGCGCTACCAGCACATCCGGGCCGAACATGAACTGGTCTTCCACCTGCCATGCGGCGCTGTCTTTGGGGAAATCGAAAAACAGCGGGCGGATGATGGGCGTCCCTTTCTCATGGGCTGCCTGCATGAGTTTACGGATATACGGGCGCATGCGTTCCCGGAGGTACAGGTGCTCGGAAAGAATACTGTAGGCTTCATCCCCATAGCTCCACACCTCGTTGGGGCCGCCTGTTTGCGCCTTGGTGGGATCGCTGGAGGGCTGACCGTGTTCCCTGTAACCGTGCAGCCGGAACACGGGGCAGAAAGCGCCAAACTGGAACCAGCGGATGAGCAGCTCCCGGTAGTCCGGATCATCCTGGTTGCCGCCGTGGAAGCCGCCGATATCGGTAGTCCACCAGGGAATCCCGGCAATGGCCATGCTCAGCCCCGCCGCCATTTGCTCCCGGAGCGTTAAAAATGTTGTGCTGATGTCTCCGGACCAGACCAGCGCGCCATAGCGCTGGCTGCCTGCCCAAGCGCAGCGCAGAAGGTTCACCGGCGCCTCGATGCCGCTGTTTTTCAAGCCGTCGTAAAAGCCGCGGGCGTACATTGCAGGGAAAATGTTCCCGGTTTTCGTAACAGGGCCGGTACTGTAGCGGTACAGGTCAAAATCATATGCTTTGCATTCCGGCTCTGCCTCGTCCAGCCAGAAGATTTTGATTCCCATGTCCAGGTAATTTTTCTTGATGATGTTCCATACATGCTCCCTGGCCGCGTCCTGGGTGACATCGTAGGGGATGGTATTTCCGCAGTAGTCCATGCTGTAGCGCATGCCCCGGTCCACGCGGACCAGGTAGCCTTTTTCCAGCATCTCCTTGTAGTTTTCGCTGCGGTTGTCCACATAGGGCCATACGGAAACCATCAGCTCTATGCCCATTTCATTCAGTTCCCGTACCATGGCCTTGGGATCGGGAAAATCTTTCGTGTCAAAGCGCCAGTCGCCCTGCAGCGGCCAATGGAAGTAGTCGCATACGATCACGTCCATGGGAAGCCCGCGTTTTTTGTGCTCCCGGGCCACTGAAAGTAATTCTTCCTGGGTGCGGTAGCGGAGTTTGCATTGCCAAAAGCCCATGCCGAATTCCGGCATCATGGGCACCGTGCCGGTTACGGCGGCGTACTGGGTGATGATCTCATCCGGCGTATCTCCGGCAGTGATCCAGTAGTCCATGACCTGGGTGGTTTGGGCATACCATTCCATCACATTCTTGGCGAAGGTGGCGTAACCCACGGCGGGGTTGTTCCATAAAAAGCCGTACCCGTTGCTCGAAAGCAGGAAGGGCACGGAGGCCTGGCTGTTGCGCTGCGCCAGTTCCAGACGGCAGCCTATCTTATCCAGGCATCCATCCTGGTATTGGCCCATGCCGAATATCTTTTCGCCCTCGTTGGGCTCAAAGCGCACCGTCAGCCGCCAGTCGCCCTCCAGAATGGGCTGGAAAACGCGGCCCGGGATCTCCAGCGCCGACACCTTTTCATACGGCACGGCTCCATTTTTCCAGTTGGCGCGGCTGCGCCACTGCTCCCGCAATAGCCTCCTGCCGCTTAAGTCATAAAAGTGGATGTCGCCTCCATTGTGGATGACGGCTTTGATGCTGCCGTTTTGAATACTGGCGGAGGATTCGCTTATGACGATTCCGGCGGGGATTTCATCATTTCCTGGAAGCAATGCCCAGTTCTCATCGGGCATGGTGCCCAAATAGGTGGCCCTGACCCTCAAAGCATTTGTGCCCCACGGCTCAATCCAAAGTTTTTCCCCGTCAAACTCCCGGATAAGGCGCGTTCCGTCTTTTTTGAAGTATCCCATGGCCGGTCCTCCTTATGAATGAAAGAAGTCAGCTTTTATTCCGTTACCGTGACTACATGCACCGGCAGTGCAAAATCCGCATGGTATACGCCGGGGTGCAGTACGATGTTGCCCGCAGAATCCTGACAGGTGAAATAGATGTACAGGTCATAATCCGGTGTGATATAACCGCCCGGGATTTCTGCTTCAAAGCTTTCGCCCGTCCTGCGCATGGGCAGGCGGAGGAAAGCGCCTTCCCGCAGGTTTGCTTTGCGGTAATGTATGACAGGTACACTGCCGGGGAGCAGCCCTTCCATAAAGCCCGGGCGCAAAGTGATAGGAAGCGGCTGACCGGCCTTTATTGTTATGGGCACGTTGTCCGTAAAGCTCATGGCAAAGGGTGGTTTTTTGAGCAGGCTGCTGTATGTATCCGTTTCCGCGGGCGGGGTGGGGGCAAGCCCGTTTGACTTTAACAGTTCTCCCAGTTCCTTTAGGTCCGCCTCTACCTGGTGTTCAAGCCGGTCCTGCCAGTTGCCGTTGCGCCTTGTGCTGGTGCCGGCGTCAAATTCCAGGCTGCGGGCGTAATGCTTTGTGCCCAGGTCGCTGAGCCTTGCAAAGGCATCCCTTGCTAGATACATGGACCGGTAGGCGGGGGCAAGCTGCGCTTTCTCCCCGGTTTTTTGAAAACGGCACAGGTGGTAGGCGGCGTGCACCATGAATGCGTGGGAGCGTGCAAGGTCCTGCAGCATGGAAAAGTCAACAAGGCTTGCATATATTTCGCGGTTGCTTTCCTTAAGACCTCTCTTTTGCACCCGCAGGATAGCACTTAAAGTGCTTTCGGCAAGCGCATTATACCAATCGGCCACTTCCAGCGGGCTGTAACATTCCGGAAGCGACCCCGCGATCTCGCCGTCCACGTAGGCTTCAATAGAGCTAAACAACGCCTCGTCGCTGGGCAGCGCATTTGCGTAACAGCTGTCCCGCTTGGAGGGGTTGTTTTCTTTCATAAAATAGGTCTCGTCGTTGTTGTGCACGAAAAGCGCAGCGCCGCTGTATAATTCCGGCCAGTAGTGCATGGAGGGGTGTTCCGGGAAGTGTGCGGTGGTGATCAGCGGCAGGATTTTGCCGGAGGACAGATACGCCTGTTCCATATCCTCCGCCGCAGCTGAAAAACGCGCGCGCATCTCACGCATCCAAACATCCCGCGATTCGTTGGGATTGTAGGACATGCGGCCATACGCCCGGTACCACATCCAGTACCGCTCGTCCTCGAACTTGTAATGGATCATGTCTTGGCTTGTGTGTATGGGCCAGTCATCGCCCGGGATCATGGCGTGGCCGCCCTTCAGCGAAAGCGGCGCGGTAAACTCAAAGCCCGTGGCCTGCGCCTTAAGGCAGGATGCAATAAAGCGGGATACATGATACGGCTGCCCCCAAAGAAGAAGGTTCGTGCTGCCATAGTTCCACAGCCGGTAATGCATATCGTAGGCTCTGGGCCTGCGCAATAAGTCATCGTAGGAGTAGCGGCGGCTGCTGTTCACGTTGCCGGGGAACGCAAGCTCTTCCGCGCGCATTTGCAGCATTTGATAAGGCAATGCCACATGCTCGCACCATGCTTTGGTTGGTACCGTCACATTAAGCCCGGTTTTCACCGCATAGTCGTCACACCCTCCGGCTTATTTTCCACCTGTATGTTTTCCATTGTAAGCATACGGGCAATCAGGCGGCCGGTTGTAAGCCCTGCCACCAGCACGCTGCCGACTTGATTCCAATCATCTTTATACATAAGCGCAATGCCCCGCTTCTGCGCGGCAACTGAAAGCGTGGAAAGGCCAAAGCGCACTGGTTCGCTATCTATATCACGCAGGACCACAATCAGCTTGTCCATTGTTTATAAGCTCCTTTCGGGTTTGGAGTGGCTGCTTTTGAGCATAGTTTATCGCAAGTATATCACAAAATGGAATGAAATTTCATCATGACCGATGAGGGCGTATGCGGATACGGCGAGGCTACAGTGCTTTATTTCCCGCAGTCGGTGCAGGGGATGCTGCGTGATTTGAAGCCTTATCTGATCGGGCAGGACCCGATGAGGATCGAATACCTGTGGCAGTCGCTGTTCCGAGACATGTTCATGCGCGGAGGGCCTGCGCATATGGCGGCTATCAGCGGCATCGACATGGCGCTGTATGACTTGAAGGGCAAGGCACTGAACGTGCCGGTATATGAGCTAGGGATATGGCCAGGGAACATTTGGCCAAGGGATGGCCAATGTTTGAAAACAGCTATGCCTTTGCTCCGGAAGGACCCGGGCTTGGCGTTACGGTGGATGAGCAGGCGCTGGACGCTGCGCAAGCAGGGTTTACCCCCCTGTACAGCCGCGTCTTCGCGCGCTGGACGGGTCGGCAAGGGATTGGTAATCTCGTATGGTCTGTCCTCTGGCAAATATATACGGCAGTTTCAGGAGTGGATGGCACTCAATATCCACTCCTTTTCAAAAAACTCAATGTAAAGCAAACACAATCTCCGGCAGAAAATCCAATAAGCAAACAACGACGCAGGTGCGATTATCAATCGCCCGGATGATACGGTTAGGATGTGCCGCATGGCGGGCGATTTATAATCGCCCCTACGGCGTTCTGGCGAAGATGAATGGATTTGCCAAGCAGTTGCACCTCCAACAAGGAAGTTGAAAGCAGCTGGCTACACGCGTGCGGAAATGAGCTCAAAATCCACTTCCCGGCGCAGCTTGTCCGCGCGGACCGCCCGGACGCGCACGCTGTCGCCAAGCCTTATCACATTGTTGGTACGCGATCCGACCAGCATGCTTCGCCTTTCATCGTACTGGTAATAGTCATTTAATGAGGCGATATGGACCAGACCTTCCACGGTGTTAGGAAGCGTCACATAAAAACCCCAGTTCGTAACGCCGGATACGATCCCTTCAAACTCCTCGCCGATATGGTGCGACATATAGAAGGCCTTTAAAAGATCGTCCGCTTCACGCTCTGCATGTGTTGCCGCGAACTCCCGCTGGGAGCAATGCTCCGCCAGCTCCGCCATGCGCCCGGCCTGGGGATGGCTGCCGATTTCCCAGCCCTCAATCAAAAGCTTGAGCATGCGGTGCACCACAAGATCGGGATAGCGGCGGATGGGGGAGGTAAAGTGGCAGTAATCCCTTGCGGCCAGCGCGTAATGCCCCTCAGGCCTGTCGTCATAGCAGGCGCGCTTGAGCGAGCGTATCATCACGCTGCGGATGATATCGGCTTGTTTGGAATCGGCGGTCCTATTGAGAAGATCCTGCAATACGCCGGGATGGGGATCCGGCCCCAAATGCACATTCACGTTCAGGCTGCCGAGGAATATCTCCAGCGCATGCAGTTTCAAGGGATCAGGTTTGTCATGCACGCGGTAGATCAAGGGCAGGTCGGCGTTTCTGGCCAGTTCGGCCACGGTTTCGTTGGCGGCGAGCATGAAATCTTCAATGATCCGCTCCGACTCGCCCCGTTCCCGGGGGTGCACATCCAATGGTTCATTGTCCGGACCCAGGGTAAAGCCCGTTTCCGAAAGGTCAAAGTCGATGCCGCCGCGCCGATACCTATTCTGCCTGAGTGCAAGGGACAGCTCCAGCATGTTCATAAGCACAGGCCGGGTTTCATTTGGAACGGCGCCTTCTTCCCCAGCAAGCATGCGGTTTACCGCTGTATATGTAAGCCGCGCCTTGGAATGGATGACGGAGGGGAAAAGCTCATGGTCGATGATCTTCCCGTTTCGGACCTTCATGAAAAGGCTCATAGCCAGCCTGTCCACCCCTGGCTTTAAGGAGCACAGATCGTCGGAAAGCGTGTGGGGCAGCATGGGAAGGGTAAGGCCGGGCATATACAGCGATGTGCCGCGTCGAAGCGCTTCCAGGTCGATGGGCTGACCGGGGGTAACGTAGTGCGAGACGTCCGCAATGTGCACGCCCAGCTTAAAAAAACCGTCCGGCAGTTTTTCCAGGGATACGGCATCGTCAAAGTCCTTGGCGTCCTCCCCGTCGATGGTGAACAGCATGAGGCTCCGTAAATCGCGCCTGCCGCCTAAGTCCGCCTCCTGAAC
>JAEZJP010000279.1 GCA_023415715.1 Bacillota bacterium | reverse complement strand
GCTCATATCCTCCGCTGCTTACATCTGATGTGACATATTGGACACCGTCTTTTATCGTAGCTTCGACCGCCTGACTTGCATCCCCCGCACTTGCCACATCCGTTTGGAAGGTTTCCGGAGGATAGATCAGCGTTTTATAATTGCTTACTTCCTCCTTGATTGCTTCAGTATCAACGGCATCAAGGTCATCGACCACTTTGACATACCCATAGAATTCGTTGCCGCCCGTGGAGAAGTCAAAGCTGCCCTCAGGTAAGAAAAGCATAGGATTTTCGCCTTGTACGAGCGGTATCTGCGTAGCGTAATCCGGCACCAGAATCTGTGAGCCCAGCTCCCCATCGGAAGCAGAGTTTTGAATATTCCAGAGAACCTCCAGCCCAGCCTTCACAACCACGACGGCAGGGCTGAAGCCCTCATCGGTCAATTCTATGGTAACCTCCTGGACGGGAGTATCCTCGTACAATGTTTCCTTCGCAATCGCCAGGCGATCCGTGAGTATCTGATATCCGGCGGGGACAGGGCCGGATAATCCCGCATTGCCATTGGCTGTATCACCGCTTACGGCCTGTTCATCCGTAGCGACGTCACCCGCAGCGCCCGCTTCCGTGACGGTAATAGAACCGCGGATCATGCCCATCCAACAGCTGTATTGAAAACGTCCTGTACTTGTGGGTGTGAATTCAATCACGTTTTCACCCGGCTGGAACGCAAAATTTTCGATACCGTACTCCTGAATATTGAACCTGTTGTTGCACCCGTTGATGCTCCCCTGCGGTGCGTCGATCACCCATTTTACAGGCGTCCCAACCTGCACGGTGATATTGGGGTAGCTGCCGGAGGCAAGCGTGCTGGAGACGACCTGTTTGCCGTCCTCCATTCTAATGTTTCCGATGCTTTCAGCGCCGGAATTTACGCTTAAAGCTATGCTGCTCCATGCGAAAATCGCAATGACCGCCACAACCGACACGGCGGCAGTCGAAAAGGTTTTATAGCCTTGCTTTTTAAAATGGACGCTTGACACGATCCCAACCGCAGAAAGTCCAAGGACAACGGGCAGCAATATGTCTGGAGGCAGAAATCCTGAAAGGCTCCCGCCCTGTGAAAGCATCGCCAGCCCAAGCACCACGACCAGGACCGCACCGACCATCATTACCTTTTGGGTGAATTTCTTTCCCAATGCCGAAACAATGGAGCCAAGCCCCAACATCAGCGGCACGGTTCCCAGGCTGAACAGGAACATCGAGAGCGCGCCGGCGAACGGGTTCCCCGAGGCCAGCGCCACAATCTGCATGGATTGCAGTGGTCCGCACGGCATAAGGCCGTTCAGCAGCCCTACAATCAGTGGGCTTTTGCTTCTGGCCTTCTCTATGTTGACTTTTCGGGCGAGAAATTTAGGCATCCGCGGCTGGAATCTCCGAAGTCCAGGAAAGATGCCAAGCATGTTGATTCCCATAATCACCATGAAAATACCTGCAATGAGCTTGAGAATCCCTTGCGCCATCAAAGGTACGCCTGCACCCGAGCCGCCTCCAAATAACAGCCCCACGAATCCCAGAATAAAGCCGACTGTCGTATAGGAGATCACCCGTCCCAGGTTGTATAGGGCCGCCGGGGCGAAGGTTGAAAACTTGCTCTTCGTTTCGGCTGCATCTTCTGCGTGGGGGATACACTGGGAAAGGTTGATTCCGCCGCACATGGCCACGCAGTGAATGGAAGTTATAAGGCCGATCACAAATAGCATCCCATACCCCATCTTTACGTCCGCCAGCTGGCTTGGCACAAGCAGGTTCAAAATACCAAACTGCTGAAGCAGCGCATAAAGAGAAACGATGATCACCAAAATGCCGACGACTCGGCTGGCATTAGGTTTCAGGCGCTCACTTCCCGACAAAACCTGATAGTCAAGCTTCTCAATGATTGCTTGGATATCCTTCAACTGAATAATTCCGGGATCGTATGTTACATCGACGGTTCCTGTTTGAAAACTCACTTTCGCACAACTTACCCCTGCCGTACTGTTCAATTTCTTTTCGATCTTGTTTTGACAACTGACACAAGTCATGCCGCCAATAAGCAGCCGTTTGCTTCTAATGGTGTATTCAGACATAAATCCATATCCCCTCTTCCCTTGTTTCTCAGTGATTGTAGCAGGCATTTATGCAGAAGTTATGGAGATGAAAAAGATTTGGCATTATAAAAAAATTTGGCAAAAAAGAATTGTCAGGACAAAGTGATGCGGTTGATTCCGTTATGATTATAGTTCCGGCAATAATGAAAAACGCCCGCAGGCAAACCCTGCGGACGTTATGTTTTGTACGCTTTTAAGATACTGCGCGGCCTTCCCGGGCATGATGCCATCTGGAATACAGCAATTTGGTCAGTGTGCTCCTGGGCACAAGCCGGCCAAAAATACTGAAGATGCGGTTGACCGTGCCGGGGATATAAACATGTTTTCCCCGCAAAGCTCTGGCAATCGTGCGCCTCGCCACTGCGGGCAGGCTGTTGGTGGTGATCCTGCCCCAAAAGCCCTGGGCGCTGATCCCCTGCATTGCTCCGGGCGTGGTGGGAAGCCCGCCGGGGCAGAGTGCCAGTATGGTGGCGTTCTTGTCCGCCAGTTCCTGGGAGAGCGCCATGGAGAAGTCCAGCAGGAACCGCTTGGAGGCCGCGTAAGTTGCCTTCAACGGCATGGGGTACAGGGAGGCCAGGCTGGACACCACCACTATGGTGAAGCGTCTTTTCAGATCGCGCCTTGACAACGCGCCATGGAGCACTCGCAATGTGCCTTCGATATTGACCCTGACGATATCAATGAGCCGGTCGCACTCCAGTTCCAGAAAGCCGCCCTCAAAGTCGATGCCGGCCACATGCAGCAGCATATTCAGCTCGATATCCTTTTCCTTGATATATTCAAACAGCTTTTTTACATCCGCAGCATCCGTCAGGTCGCAGGGCATGGCATCCACCTTGACATCGTACTGGCGTATAAGGCCTTCTTGGAAAACCATAAGACTCGAAGCGTTCACATCGGTCAGCATCAAATCATAGCCACGTTGTGCTGCCTCCAAGGCCATGGCCCGCCCCAGGCCGCCGCCTGCGCCGGTGATCAAGACTGTCATGCTTCCACCTCCCCGAAAGCGTCGATGCCGCACAGCTTTTCGCTCATATCAAACAGCTTTGCCCTGTCTGCCGGCCGGTCTGCCCGCCTGTCATAGGGAGCCTGTTTTGAGTTGAGGTAGTACAGGCCATTTTCGGCAAAAGAAGGGTTGCAAAGATAACCGTAGGTGCGGGCAGCCGTTTCGGGTGGTATGCCCTGCCTTTTGCGCATGGACCATACGGCGCGCACCAGCCCGCTTGTCTGCTTGAAGCCTATGTCGGTGCCTACAAGGCCCGGGTCCACCACATAGGCACGCACACCTTCTTTGTCATAGCGGCTGTTGAATTCCCCCGCGAAAAGCAGGTTGCACAGCTTGGTTTGCTTGTAGGCACCCAGGCAGCTGTAGCGGCGCTTTTGATACATCATGTCATCCCAGCGGATATTGTAATGCTTGTGGGAGCCGCTGCCCGTGAGGATCAACCTGCCTCCAGCCTTTTTCAGCGCGCCCATCAGCCGGTGTGTAAGCAGAAAACCTGCCAGATGGTTCAGAGCGAACTGCTGCTCATAGCCTTCCTCCGTGGTGGTGTACCAGGTGCGTACGGCTCCGGCATTGTTGATCAATACCTGCAGGCAGCCCTCGCAGTGTTCGTCAAGATAACCGTTTAGTTCCCCAGCCACCCGGTTCACCTCCCGCTGATGCATCAGGTCGCCATGGAAGAAAGCAATTTCCCCTTTCGGAAACAATCCACGAAGCTTAGCCTGCGCCTTATCACAGTTATCTTTGGTGTGGCCGATCAAAAGAACGCGCCAATCCATATCCAGAAGCTTTTTAGCCACAGCAAACCCGATACCTGAAGTGGCTCCGGTAATGACTGCAGTATTCATTGCCGGCCTCCCATGAAACTTTCATAGACCGCTTGGGGTACATAGGCCGTGATTGTCATTTCGTACGGCTGAGGGAAAAAGCCAAGGAATGCCGGCTCAAAAGGAATTTCCGTAAGTGTAAGCCTTTGATTTTCCACAGTCCACACAAACCGCTTTGTAAGGTCAATGGGCCCGGGGAGCCATGCTTTGGCATAAACTTCGATCTTTGGCGCCTCTTGTGAAGGCACAACGTGAACCTCCGCCCGGGAAGCATCAACCTGAATGGTTTGAAAGCTTCCTTCCGGATAAAACGTCTTGGCAGCTTCATAGGAGGTAAAACTTCCCGTACCCACAGAATAGGCGACAATTATGGCGATACCCAGAAGCCCGGCCGCCATGAGAATCAACAAGAATTTTGCACGCTTTTTCATTATTCCGTCTTCCTTTCCTCTTTGGGGTCAATCCTGCGCCTTGCCAGCGAAGACAGCGCACTGATGGTCGTCCCCCATAGCGCTTTTGCACCCATCAGGCACAGTACTCCCATGCTTAAAAACGTAATTCCCGAGAAAATGGCCAGGAAGCCAAAGGCAATAAAGCTTTTTACAAACTCAATAACAGACAGACACACAAGGGCAGCCGCACCGATAACAAGCGAACCTCCCAGTACGAATACCGGAATGATGGCCAGCACAAATATCAGATAAAGTGTTCCAATGATGAAGCCTTTGCCCATGCGGTAAGCGAATGTGGCGCCTACCATGCGCATGGCGTCCTGCGGCTTTTTCGTCTTTTCCGCCTGGGTAGTGGCACTTAAAGCGGTGTACAGCTTTGCGATGCTTTCCGGCTCGCCCAGTTCCTCAGAAATCTGTTTCTCCGTCTTCCCCTGCGAAAGACCTATTTCGAAATGCTCCCGGTAATCCGAGAGAATATCGTCCCGCTCGGCCTGGTCAAGCCGGTTCAGCGCCCGGGACAGCGACTGCAAATATTCATTCATTCGCCTCATCCTCCAGCAAAATGTGGTTCACCTGGTGCACAAACATCAGCCATTCCTGCCTTAGCTCAGCCTCCGCCTTTTTCCCTGCCTCCGTAAGCCGGTAATACTTGCGGGGCGGCCCTCCGGATTCATCCGAAAGGTAGGTTTCGCAAAGCCCATCAGCCTTAAGCTTTCTCAGCAGCGGATACAGCGTTCCCTCAGCGATTTCTATGCTTTTGGAAATCTGCTCAGCCAGTTCATATCCATAGGTATCCCGGTTACGAAGCGCCGCCAGTACACACAGGTCCAGCACACCCTTTTTGAATTGCGGGTTCATGCCGTCCCTCCCTTCTATTCATTAACCACTATCGTGTATTGTTCAGTAGCAAACACAGTATAGCACCCTCCCGCATGCTTTGCAAGAGGGTGCGAAAATTTTTTATTGATTTACTGCCTGCGTTTCAGCCGTCTAGCTATCGGCTTTTCCCCCGAACATGTAGCCCACGCCACGCACGGTCCTGATATACACAGGCTCCTCGGCCTTCTCCTCCAGCTTGGCACGCAGGTTCTTGATATGGGAATCGATCGTGCGATCAAACCCTTCATAAGAAAAGCCGAAAGTGCACAAGATCAGTTCCTCCCGGGTAAACACCTTGGCCGGTTGTTTCATCAATGCCATCAGAAGCTTGTACTCATTGGGCGTCAGGGGAATTTCCCTGCCGCTGCGCCATACCTGATGCGCTGCCAAGTTAACCTTCAGGTCGCCGCCGTTTAAGGTAATGACCTCCCCTGCTCCCTTGGGTCCGAAGCGGCGCAGAAGCGCTTCCAGCCTTGCCACCAATTCCAGAGGGCGGAAAGGTTTGATCACATAGCCATCCGCGCCAAGGTTCAGCCCCTCCACCACGTCGTTTTCGCTTCCTTTGGCTGTAAGCATCAGCACAGGTACATCGGAAAGCTGGCGTATGGTTTTTAAAACCTCATCCCCGTCAAGTACCGGCAGCATCCTGTCCAGCACCACTGCATCCGGCTGGTGCATTTCAAACAAGGAAAGCGCAGTTTTGCCGTCAAACGCAGACAGCGTTTGATAGCCTTCGCGGCTTAAGTATGCCTCGATGACGCTGACGATCTTTTCTTCATCTTCCACGATGAGTATGGTAGCTTTACTCATGCTTCCTCCCCGTCTGATCCAAGTCATATGGTTCATTTTCTCGCAATTACATGGAGAAATGATGAAGTCCGATGATGTGCTTCCTGTAATAGGAAAACCCGCATATTTGTTTTGCTTCCTTTTCTTCAAGGACACTATAGCATAACCAAAGCCGTTCCTCAAGCAAACTTGTCAAACACAGCAAAAAGGCCGCCCGCGCGGCCAGAGAAATTTCGCTGCTTAATAATGTATTCCGATTTGCTTCATCCACTTATCAGCCGTAAGAATGGTGCTGGGGATGGGTACCTTCAGCTCGTTCAGTACGGACACAACCAGTGCCAAGCCGAAAACGATGCCGAATGCTGCAACGTCCTTCCAGTTCTTTTTGCGGATCAGCGGGGGAAGATCGATCAATGCAATAAAGCTGAAGATAAAGAATATGGCTACCATATCAAGCTTCCGCCCCCTTTGCCATCTTTTTTTTGATTTTTCCGATTATTAACGCCAGAAGCGGAAGGATAAACTCAAAGACTTGCCAAAGGATGTCTGAGGTTTCCCGCCCTGAGGTATCATGCTGTATGCTGGAGGGATACAGTGTGAAACCGTAGCTGACCATCAGAACGCCGATGGCTAATACAAGTGGTTTGTAGGATTTCATTTTGAATACCTGCGCCGTTGATAAAACCGTTACATAGTGCAGCATGGAAATCTTGAAGAACAGAAGAATTATCAGGACCACCGCAAACAAAATTTCCAAGCGGCTTAATGAGCCGAAAAGTGTCACGATCCGAAGCGTTTCAAAGGCCGGCAGCGCGAAAAGGCTCACCGTGTTTCCCAGTACAGCCGTATCTCTGAACACCACAAACATGAACATCACTGCCCCCACCAAAAAGCCGCCCACAAAATAACGGCCTATAGGCTTTTGCTTTTCACGCACATATGGCAGAACCATCAGGAAAACCACCAGTTCGCCAAAGGGTATACTCAACACGATATTTATACCCTGCACATATTTCATGGCAGGCAGTTGGAACATTGGCAGGAAGTTGTTCAGATCCATCTCGCTGGAGGCAAACAGCAGCGACGCTCCCAACACCAAGACTGATATCGAAATAAAAAGAAAAGCAAAACGTGTCACCACCTGAAGCCCGTACCGCACGGCAATAGCGGAAACAAGCACGCAAACGGTGGAAAGAATAACATCCGGCGTCTTGACCATGATGGTCTGCTTGACAAACAGGCTCAAGTCTCTCAGGTTCAATGCAGCCAGCGTAAGGAAAAACATAATGTGAAAAAAGGTAACCACCTTTCCCAACACTTTTCCGAACGCCAGATCGTTAATTTCCACCAGGTTTTTTCCGGGATACAATTTCATCAGCCCAATGTACACCATCAGTATGGGTAGGCAAAACACAATACCGGCCGCCACCACAAACCAGGAATCATAGTCCACCACACCGGCAACAAAGGCGGAAAGCAGAGCGGAGGACTGAATGAAGCAGGCAGTTGAGAACAACATTTGGGACGGCGTGATTTTCCCTTTCTCCAGATTCATTTCAGCTTTTCCTCCATGTCCAGGGTAAGGCCTGTTTTCCCGGTTCCAACAATATGTGCCTTTACTTTCAGAACAAGCTGCAGCGAAGGATACAGCGCATCCCATTGCTGTTCGATACTTTTCCACTGTTTAGGATATTTGATGTGGAATTTCTCCCCGAATTCATAGATATCGGCATTCAACTGCTTTGTTTTGTCAAAGGTGGTATACACACGCTTCTCAATGGTTTTTTCCGCCTCCTGCGTCAGCATGCTTTGAAGTTCCTCCAGCTTCATTTCCCCAAAGCCGTTCAGTTCCTCCAGATCAAGAACCGTGTCTATATCCAGCAGTATCCCTATCCTGCCGTCCGCTTGAATTACTGGTACCACTTGGCTGCTGGCCTGAATGATATTCATGGAAACCGTTCCCTTGTCGGTTGCGATCTCAAGAATACCTTCATTGATCTGCCCCATGGTCCACAGATAGCCCGTGATCTCATCCCAGTTCAGTTCGCCCACCATACGGTCATTTTTGAACACAGCCATTCTCGATATCATCAGCTGTTTCTTTTTATCCTCTGTTTTCACTTCCGCTATCGGTATGAGCGGGGCCGCTGTCTTTTTAAGCAGCTTTGATACAAGGGTCAGCATGTTCACGTTCAGATAAGTGGATATGGAGGCATACTGCTTCATCATGCGCATTACCGCAATACCGGAAAGCTTGTCCTGATCCAATTCCGCGCTCAGTATATCTTTGGCCTTGCCGTCGGCCACCAACACCAGTGTTTCCATGCGCGACTCTTCTTCTCTCAAAAATAGGTCCAAATGTTCCTGTATGCCTTTTTGAGCCAGTTCCTTGCCAAATACGATCATCTGGTTATGGTGCAGAAAAAGCGTCCTGGTACTTTCATGCCGCAAGGTTGATAAAGCTGCAAGTACGCTTTTCCCACTGGCCTCCAGCAATATGCTGCTGCTTCCGGATTCCCCTGAAGAACCGCCGGAACCGGAACTGGTACCGGTGCTGGAGCCGGAACTGCCGCCCGATATTTTTGCGATCTGTACGCTGACATCCACCTCACCCGAGTGATCGCCTGCATTGCCGCCAGTAGCGCCGCTTGTATTACCACCGGTGTCACCGCTCGTACTCCCGCCTGTACTCCCACTCGTATTCCCGCTTGTATTGCCACTATTGTCACCACTCGTATTCCCGCTGGTGTTACCGCCTATATCCAGTCCAACCCCTGTTACGAAAAACAGCGTATCCAGTTCATTGCTGTCCCAGCAGCCTGTTATTCCAAACAAAACAGCAAGCGAAAGCAAAACACATATCAGCTTTTTCATTCTTCCCCGCCTCCCGATTCGGACGAATCATCCCCCTGGTCATGAGGCCGCATGGGAGGTAAAAAAAATCGCCTGCGTGTTGTATCCTGCTGGGCTATATCCTTGGGCCGTTTGGTCATGAACCATAATGGCATGCGAACCATGGAATCCTGCAGATCCCGGGAAAGGGCAAACGATTCAAAGTAGGGTACGCCAAAAGATTTTAGCGAGGCTAGGTAAACCAGTGTAGCCAGCAGTCCCATAGCGATGCCGTACCCTCCCAGCACGGTGGCCAGCAGCATCGAGATAAGCCTCAAAAGTGAAGCGACGTCGCTTTGCATGGGCACCAAAAAGCCGGTAACAGCCGTCATGGCCACAGTAATGACCAAAGGTGCGCCAACCAGCCCTGCGGATACGGCGGCATCACCCATGATCAGTGCGCCAACAATGCTGATGGCCTGACCCACGGGCCGCGGCAGCCGAAGTCCTGCTTCCCGCAGTATCTCAAAGGAAAAAACCATAATGAGTGTTTCCAGGAAAGCCGGGAAAGGTGTTCCTTCCCTCGCCTTTGCTATAGTAAGCAGTAAAGTGGTTGGCAGAAATTCCTGATGGTAGGTGGTCAGCGCAATGTAGATGGCCGGGGCATAAACCGTCAAAATAAATGCCAGATACCTAAGCAGCCTGGCAAAGCTGGCGAAAAAAGGCCTGATATAGTAATCTTCCGACGTTTGAAAGCTTTCGATAAACAGCATGGGAGCCGTAAGCACAAACGGCGAGCCATCCGTGACGATGGCCACGCGTCCCTCCAATACTTTGGCAGCCGCCACGTCGGGCTTTTCGGTATAGCCCACTGTGGCAAACAGGGAAAATGGCGCGTCTTCCATGTACTGCTCAATATACCCCGCGTCCAGCACAGAGTCCACCTGCGGCCCTTCCAGCCGTTTTTTCACTTCTTCCACAACCTTGGGGTCCGCCACATTGTCAAGATAAATGATGCATACATCCGTCAGCGTCTTGCGTCCCACGATGACATGATCCATCCGGAGCTGGGGGCTTTTAATCTTGCGGCGCAATAGTGCGGTGTTGGTACGAAGGTTTTCCGTAAACCCTTCCCGTGGTCCCCGGATCACCGACTCTGTCTGCGGCTCGCTTACACCCCGTCTCTCCCAGCCTTTGGTGCTCACCATGATGCCCTTTGCCACGCCGTCTATAAGGATCATGGTATTTCCCGTCAGGCAGTCGGCTATCAGGTCACTGAGCGTTTCCTTTTCTTCCATGTCCGCGCTGCAAATCACCGTGTGCTGGATTTCCTCAAAAGCATTTACCGGGTTGCCTGAAGGTTTTGAATCCATGGCATGGAAGGACAGCAGCGGCTTTAAAATGCCTTCCGTAATGG
>JAEZJP010000233.1 GCA_023415715.1 Bacillota bacterium | reverse complement strand
GTGTCGCCGATACCCTGCAATAACAGCGCGCCGATACCGATGGCCGATTTCACCGTGCCACGGCCCGGCAAACCTGCCTCCGTAACACCCACATGCAGGGGATAATCACATAATTGGGACGCCAGCTCGTAGGCAGCTACCGTTTGACGCACATCGCTGGATTTCATGGATAGAACGATGTCGTAAAACCCCTGCTTCGTAAGCAGCCGGGCATGGTTCAGCGCGCTTTCAACCATGCCTTTGGGCGTTACGCCGCCCTCCCTGCGAAGAATGTCCTTTTCGACAGAACCGCTGTTGACGCCGATGCGGATGGGTATATGATGCGCCTTCGCGCAGTCCGCCAGCGCTTTCACATGCTTGTCCCCGCCAATATTGCCGGGATTGATGCGCAGCTTGGCAATGCCATTTTCGGTTGCTTTGATGGCGAGCGTATGGTCAAAATGGATATCCGCAACCAGGGGCACTGGACTTCCGTCCACCAAAGCGCGCACGGCTTTTGCACATTCTTCATCATAGACGGAAACGCGCACGATGTCGCATCCGGCTTCTGCCAGTGCCTTGATTTGCTCCAAGGTAGCTTCCGCATTCCTGGTGTCGGTATTGGTCATCGACTGTACCCAAATGGGCTGGCCGCCGCCTATTAGCAGCGGCCCAACCCGAACTTGATTCTTTTGATGCATTTACGGCCTCCCGCTTATTGGAACAGGCGCTGGATATCCTTGAATGTGAAGAAAATCATAACCGTCACCAGTAGCGCAAAGCCGGTGAGGTGGATCACCGCCTCCGCCTTGCGATTGATGGGTTTGCGGAAAATGGCTTCCACCAGCATAAACAGAAGCCGGCTGCCGTCCAGCCCTGGGATGGGCAGCAAATTCACCAGCCCCAGGTTGATGGAAAGTATGATCAAAAGATACAGATATCCGTCCAGCCCGTATTCCCTTGTTTGCGTGGCGATTTCAGAAACAATGCCCACCGGCCCGGCGGACTGTTCCAACCCCTGGCCGTGGAAAATCAGGTCTTTAAGACCGCCCAGTATGATCTTACCCGCGTTTACACAGGTATTGTAGCTTATTCGCACTGCTTCCCCAAAGGAAATGCGCGTCTTTTCAGGAGCCAGCATACCGCCGATCATCACACCGATACGGGGCTTGCCCGTGGCCTCGTCTACGAACGGCGTCACAGAAAGCGTTACGGGCGCAAGGTCCGCTCCCCGCAGTACAGTAACGCTAAGTGGCGCATCGCCTGCCTTATAGCCGCTGATGACGTTCACTACCTTGTCGGTAGTGCCATCCTGTATATTTTGCCCGTTGACGGAATACAGCACATCCCCTGCTTCAAAACCCGCCTGGGCCGCCGGTCCTGTTGGCTCCACAGAGGATACGTAAGGGATTACGGTTTGTACGCCGCCGATATAGAACAAAAGCACCGCGACAACAAAAGCCAGCACAAAGTTCATGCCCGGTCCCATCAAAACGGACAGCATCCGCTTCCATACCTTTTGCTTGTGGTATGCCCGCGGATCATCGTCATGCTTGCCCTCGGCATCGTCCTCCCCCACAAACATGCAGTAGCCGCCCAGGGGAATGGCCCGGATCATGAACTCCGTATCGTATTTTTTGCTCTTCCATTTGAGAAGTTTGGGTCCAAAGCCAACGGAAAATTGATGTACCGAGATACCCGTCCACCGTGCAGCCCAAAAATGGCCCAGTTCATGCACCACAATCAGGATGCCCAGCAGCAGGATTGCCGCCAATACCAACAAAAATGTCATGGAGTGTCTCCTTTCAGCGTGCCAATAAACTTCGTGCCGCTTTCCTGGCTGCCTCATCCGCCATAAAGACGGCCTCCAGGGAACCGGCGCTCATGCTGCCGACCTTTGACAGCGTTTCTTCCACCACATCAAAAATGGCGCCAAAGGCGATTTTCCCTGCCAAAAACGCTTCCACAGCTACCTCGTTGGCACCATTCAGCACGCAGCAGGCGCTGCCGCCGGCTCTTAAGCACTCACGGCCCAGACGCAGCGAGGGGAAACGTACCTCATCGGGCTTTTCAAAGGTAAGCTGGTTTAGCAAAGTCAAGTCAAGCTTCGAGCCACCTGTAGGCAGCCTTCTGGGATAAGCCATGGCGTACAGGATGGGCAGGCGCATGTCAGGCGTGCCCATCTGGGCGATCACGGCACCGTCCGCAAATGCAACGGCGGAATGGATGACGCTTTGCGGATGAACGATAACCTCGATCTTGTCCTCCGGCATGTCAAACAGCCAGCGGGCTTCCATGATCTCCAACGTTTTGTTGAACATGGAGGCGCAATCGACGGTAATTTTTCTTCCCATATGCCAGTTGGGGTGGTTTAGAGCCTGCTCCAGGGTGGCATTTTGAATTTGTTCTTTTGACCATAAGCGGAAGGGACCGCCGGACGCCGTCAAAAGCAGCTTTTCCGGCTTGTTGTCTCCCGCTCCCTGCAAGCACTGGAAGATGGCGCTATGCTCGCTGTCCACCGGCAAAAGTGCCTTCCCGGCCTTTTTCGCCGCTGCCGTTACCAAAGCTCCGCCGGCCACCAGCGCCTCCTTGTTGGCCAAGAGCACCTGACGCCCGGCCTGCAACGCTGCCATTACACCCTGCAAACCTGCGATGCCCACTACGGATACAAGCACCGCATCCGCCGGAACTTGGGAGGCGGCAACCTTCAGCGCATCCCCGCCAAAGTGCCACTCGCAAAAGCTCACATCCTCCGGGATCATATCCCATGGAATGGGCAAAGTCAACCCGGCCATCAAAGGCCGGAAAGCACGGACTTGTTCGAACAAAAGGGCTGCATTGCTATGGGCGGTCAGGGCTGTGACACGGAACTGATCTTTATGTAACCCTGCCACTTCAAGTGCCTGGGTACCTATGGAGCCTGTACTTCCAAGGATTGCGATATCCCGCATGATGTATCCTTTCAGGTTTTCTATGTGAGCTATACCCCTGTCCCCCGGCATCGAAACCGCTTCCGGATTTTCTACGCCTTATACGGCCCGTGTTATCATCCAGAAACAGTACACCACGACGGATGTAAACAATATGCTGTCCATACGGTCCAGCATGCCGCCATGCCCCGGGAAGAGGCTGCCGTAATCCTTGATGGCGCAATGGCGCTTGATAAGGGAGGCAAACAGGTCTCCCACCTGGGCCGCAATCCCGCCCACAAAGCCGATCAGCAGATATTGGGCAAAAGACGGCGGCAAGGTACCATCCAGCGGCGGCCAGATAGCCGCAATGCCGCCCACGGCCAAAGCACCCACCATGCTGCCGACGAGGCCGCCAATCGCGCCGGAAACGGTCTTGTTGGGGCTGACGGCAGGGCATAGTTTTCGCCCGCCAACCCTTGTGCCTACGAAGTATGCCATGGTATCTCCGATCACGGAAATGGCAAATACAAGGCACAAAAGCGTTACCTGCAGCGACTTGGTTTCAATGCGCAAAAGGCTGATCAGGCAGATGCCCGGCAGCAGGATGGTGAACATGGGCATCACAGAAACCAAAGCATCTTCAAGGCGCGGCTGCTCCCTGAAAATGACCCAGATGAGCACCATCAGGCAGTTGGCCAGCATCAGTATGAGCAGCAGGGACATGAGCCTGTTGCCGGAAGACAGCAGCATCAGGGGGATGCTGGCCACCATGGCTACGAAGGTAGGCCACCAGACTGGCCTGTGCCCCGCCACGGCCAAAGCCTGAAACT
>JAEZJP010000214.1 GCA_023415715.1 Bacillota bacterium | reverse complement strand
ATTGAATATAGGAAGGCGCTGCTTTCGCGGGGGAAGCGGCGTTTTCCCTGTCACAAAGGAAAAAGGGAGGAATTTTTCTGAAATGGAAGGTGGACAACCTGGGCCGGATGATCCGGAAGGAGCAGATGCGAAGCTACGGACAGATCGTGGTAGGCTGCCTTCTGGGCGGATTGGCCTACCCTTTGTTTCTGGTACCTAACAGCATCGCTCCCGGCGGGCTGACGGGCATCGCCACCATCCTGAATCATCTGTTCGGCATACCGGTTGGCCTCACCAGCATGGTCATGAACCTGCCTTTGTTTGTGATCGGCTTTCGGGCCATGGGCCGCGTGTTTGTGTGGCGGTCGCTGGTGGCAACAGTGCTTTTCTCCCTTTCTATAGACTTGTTCCACGTGCCGCCAATGACGAATGATGTGCTTCTGGGGGCTGTGTACGGCGGCGGGCTTTTGGGTCTTGGCCTTGGGATCATATTGCGGGGCGAGGCTACCACCGGCGGTTCAGACATGATCGCCAGAATGGTACATAGAAAGTTTTCCTTCATATCTGTTGGCGCATTTTTGTTTGCCATCGATTTTCTGGTGATCGTAGCTGCGGGCTTTGTGCTTGGCGCGCAGCACGCTATGTATGCGCTGATCTGCATCTTTGTTTCCTCCAAGCTGCTTGATGTGATTTTGAACGGCTTCAACACGCAGAGGGCTTGCTTTATCATCACCGAAAGGACGGTATCCGTAACCAACCGCATCATGGAGGAACTGGAGCGGGGCGTAACGCTGCTGACTGCCACCGGCGCCTATTCCGGCAGGGAGCGCCCGGTGATATTGTGCGTGGCCGGGCGGCAGGAGGTACCCCGGGTAAAGGAGATTGTGCGCCAGGAGGACGAAAAGGCGTTCATGTTCATTACCGAGGCTCATGAGGCGCTGGGCGAAGGTTTTGCCAAACTGATAGAAGACAAGTGATAGTATCTTGTATACAAAGAATGTATAACTTTTTTTTGGAAAATGGTAAATACTCTTTCCTTACCTGAAGCATTCTGTTATAATACACATGATATTGCCCTGCATGCGGTCGCAGGGTATCATACGAGGAGGAAACCATACATGAAAAAGGCGTTGGCACTTCTTTTAACAATGGTTCTCACCCTGGGCCTGGGCCTCACTGCTCTGGCTGAAAGCACCTATGAAATCGCTATGATCACCGACATCGGCACCATCGACGACAAATCCTTCAACCAGGGCACCTGGGAAGGCGTGAAGGCTTATGCCGATGCTAACAGCAAGACCTGCAATTACTTCAAACCCGCCGAGAAGAGCACCAATGCTTACCTGGCCGAGATCGACAAGGCCGTTGCGGCTGGCGCCAAGGTCATTGTGACCCCCGGCTTCCTGTTTGAAGAGCCCATCTTCATCGCTCAGAAAACCTATCCCGATGTGCACTTTGTTTTGATCGACGGCAATCCCCATAACGCCGATTATACCGAGTTCCGTACCGACAGTAACACCGTTGGCATCGTTTTCGCCGAGGAGCAGGCGGGCTATCTGGCCGGCTATGCCGCGGTGAAAGACGGCTACACCAAGTTGGGCTTCATGGGCGGCATGGCGGTTCCCGCCGTTGTTCGCTATGGCTACGGCTTTGTGCAGGGCGCTGAAGCTGCTGCCACCGAGCTGGGCGTGACCGGCCTTACCATGAACTACCACTACACCGGCAACTTTGAAGCCAATCCCGAGAATCAGGCTGTTGCTGCTTCCTGGTACAATGACGGCGTCGAAGTGATCTTCGCCTGCGGCGGCGCCGTTGGCAACTCCGTCATGGCCGCTGCTGAAGCTACCGAAAAGGGCAAGGTCATCGGCGTGGACGTAGACCAGAGCAGCGAATCCGATCGCGTGATCACCTCCGCCATGAAGGGCCTGGGCAATGCTGTTGAGCAGGCCCTGACTGCCTTCTATGCCGACAAGTTCCCCGCTGGGGAAGCTTGGGTTCTTGGCGCTGACAAGAATGGCGTAGGCCTGCCCATGGCTACCTCCAAGTTTGAAAAATTCACCCAGGCTGATTATGATGCGCTGTATGCCAAGCTGGCTGCCGGCGAAATCACCCTGAAGAAGGACACCGACGTCACCGCCGCCACCGAGCTTGGCACCACGGCCGTGACCGTCACCATCATTGAGTAATCGCCCATAGACCAATTGACGCGCATGGGGGCAGGCAGAAAAACTGCCTGCCCCTGTTTCATGAAAACCGTACAGACCAAAGGAGTGGCGCAATGGATTACGTCATTGAAATGCTTCATATCACCAAGGAGTTTCCGGGTATCCGCGCCAATGACGATGTGAGCCTGCAGCTTAAAAAGGGAGAGATCCATGCGCTGCTGGGGGAAAACGGCGCGGGCAAATCCACGCTGATGAGCGTACTTTTTGGTCTGTACCAGCCTGAGAGCGGAACGATACTGAAAAATGGCAGCAAGGTGCGCATCAACAATCCCAATGACGCAAACGCGCTGGGCATCGGCATGGTGCACCAGCACTTCAAGCTGGTCCATAATTTTACCGTGCTGGAGAACATCGTCATGGGGGTGGAGACCACCCGGCATGGCGTTTTGCGCATGGAGGAAGCACGCAAGAAGGTGATCGCGCTCTCCAAACAGTACGGCCTGATGGTGGACCCGGACGCCCGCATTACAGACATCACCGTTGGCATGCAGCAGCGTGTGGAAATTTTGAAAATGCTCTACCGGGACAACGAGGTGCTGATTTTTGACGAGCCTACGGCAGTTTTAACGCCCCAGGAAATCCATGAGTTGATGAAGATCATGCGCGGGCTTACGGCGGAGGGAAAGTCGATTCTTTTCATCACTCATAAGCTCAACGAAATCATGGAAGTGGCTGACCGCTGCACGGTTCTGCGCAAAGGAAAGTATATAGGCACAGTCCAGGTAAAGGATACAACCGCAGAGCAGCTTGCGGAGATGATGGTGGGCCGCAAGGTCAGCTTTGTGGTGGAAAAAGCGCCTGCCCAGCCCAAGGAGCCCGCCCTTACGGTACAGAATTTGACGGTGTTCAGCCGCCAGCATGGCAAGAAGCTGGTGAACAATGTTTCGTTCTGTGTGCGCCGTGGGGAGATCGTGTGTGTCGCCGGCATTGACGGAAACGGCCAAAGCGAGCTGGTATATGCATTGACAGGCCTCATGCGCCCGGACGGCGGGAAGATCTTCTTGGAAAACAAGGAAATAACGCTTTCCTCCATCCGCAGCCGCAACGATATGGGGCTGTCCCATATCCCGGAGGACAGGCATAAGCATGGCTTGGTGCTTGACTATTCCCTGGCGGACAACCTGGTTCTGAAAAGCTATCATAAGCCGGAATTTCAAACGCGCGGTTTCCTTCGCTTTTCTCAAATCGACCATCATGCCAGGGAACTGATTGAGAGGTTCGATATCCGTTCCGGCCAGGGTGCGGCGACTACCGCCCGCAGCATGTCCGGCGGCAACCAGCAAAAGGCCATCGTAGCCAGGGAAATCAGCCTGAATCCGCAGCTGCTCATCGCCGTACAGCCTACCCGCGGCCTGGATGTGGGGGCCATTGAATACATTCACCGCCAGCTTATTGAACAGCGCGATGATGGACGGGCCATTTTATTGGTGTCCCTGGAGCTGGACGAGGTGATGAACGTATCCGACCGCATTCTGGTAATGTACGAGGGCGAGATCGTGGCCGACCTTGACGCCCACGGCGTGACCGAACAGGAATTGGGCTTGTATATGGCCGGGTCCAGAAGGAGCTAAGTGGTATGAAAAGAAAACTCGCATTGTTCAACGGGCTTACCAGTGCCGCTTCTTCCTTCATTGCCATATTGGTGGGCCTTGCGGCAGGCTTTTTGATCCTTGTCATCAGCAATCCGCAAAACGCTGTGGCCGGGCTTTCCATCATACTGTCCGGCGGCTTCAACGAGGGCATGAAGGGCCTTGGCAAGGTGCTGTACTTTGCTACGCCCATAATCGTCACAGGCCTTTCCGTAGGTTTTGCCTTCAAAACCGGCTTGTTCAACATCGGCGCTACAGGACAATTGATGGTTGGCGGGTTTGTGGCGGTGGTGGTTGGCGTCCGGGGCGATATCTTTGGTCCTGTCCAATGGCTGGTGGCTTTGATCGCCGGCATGCTGGCCGGGGCCGTTTGGGGCATGATACCGGGGCTGTTCAAGGCGCTTTTGAATGTGCATGAGGTCATCTCCTCGATCATGATGAACTATATCGGCATGTATGGCATCAACTATCTCATTAAAAACATGTCCTACATGGTTGACGGAAAAAAGATGATGCTGGTGTACAACTCCGCCAAGAGTGAAACGTTCAGTGTGGATGCCTCTGCGGTGATCCCCTCCTGGGGGCTGGACAACGTTTTTTACAGGCTGACCAAGGAAGGGAACAAGGACATGTTTACCAGCTTAAATGGCGGAATCATCATAGCCATTGTGCTGGCCATAGTGATCTATCTCCTGCTGAACCGCACCACCTTCGGTTACGAGCTGAAAGCCTGCGGTTATAACCGCAATGCCAGCCGGTACGCGGGCATCAGCGAAAAGCGGTCCATCGTGATGTCCATGGTGATTGCCGGGGCGCTGGCAGGTGTCGCCGGGGCGCTTATGTACCTGGCTCCAGCCGAAGGGCTGCACATAGAGGTCAAGGAAGTACTGGCAGCCCAAGGCTTTACGGGTATCCCGGTGGCGCTTTTGGCCCTTTCCAACCCGCTGGCCATCATTTTTTCAGGCATCTTTGTGGCTTATATCACCGTGGGCGGGGCTAACCTGACCATCCTCAAGTATATGGAGGAAATCATCAGCATTATTGTCGGCATCATCATCTACTTCAGCGCCTTCTCTCTTTTGATCAAACAATTGCTGGCCCGCGGCACGAGCAAGCGCAGGCACAGGGAAGAAGAGAAGGAGCCTGAAGCGGCGAAGAATGTGGGGAAGGAGGTGTAACAGGCCATGGATTCCATCTACTTTCTGGTTCAGCAGATGTTCTTCTTCTCCATCCCTCTTTTGGTTGTAGCCTTGGGAGGCATGTTCAGCGAGCGCAGCGGCGTGGTCAACATCGCCCTGGAAGGGATTATGATCATGGGCGCGTTCGCCGGGATATTCTTTATCAACAAAACGGAAAGCGTGCTTAGCGGACAATTCCTTCTGATGCTGGCCATAGTGATTTCCGCCGGGGCGGGGCTGATATTTTCCCTGCTGCATGCCTATGCCGCGGTAAACCTGAAAGCCGACCAAACCATCAGCGGCACGGCATTGAACATGATCGCGCCTGCGATTGCCGTTTATGCCGCCCGCATGCTGCAGGAGAACGGCGTGCAGCAGATTCAGTTCTCCAATACGTTCCGCATTGCCAAAGTGCCGCTGTTGGGGGACATACCCGTGATCGGGCCGCTCTTTTTCCAAAAGACCTACATCACCACCTATATCGGCATCGTCATTTTGATCGCGGCCGCCTTTGTGCTGTACAAGACGAAGTTTGGCTTAAGGCTCAGGGCCTGCGGCGAACATCCCCAGGCTGCGGACAGCGTTGGTGTGAATGTATACCGCATCCGCTATGCAGGGGTCATGATCTCCGGCGCGCTGGCCGGGCTGGGCGGGCTGATCTTTGTGGTGCCCACCTCCACCAACTTCAACGCCTCGGTATCCGGCTACGGCTTCCTGGCACTGGCAGTATTGATCTTCGGACAATGGAAACCCATGCGCATTTTTCTGGCGGCACTGTTCTTCGGGCTTATGAAAACCGTTGCCGCGGCTTATTCCGGCCTCCCGTTCCTAAAGGAATTGAAAATCCCCAGCGATATATACAAAATGATTCCCTTCATTGCTACGCTCATTGTTCTGGCATTCAGCAGCAAGAACTCCCAGGCGCCCAGGGCTTCGGGCGTACCCTATGACAAGGGCGGAAGATAAACTACACCTTCATTCAAAGCCAGTCAACGCTTTGCGTTTGACTGGCTTTGAATGAGTCTGCACGATTTCCTTGTATGCCTGCACCGCCTGCGCTTCGCTGAACGGTGCTAGGCATACGGCCAGGAAATCGTGTAAGGAAAGATTGCTACGCAAGCGCCCCGCGCGCCCGGCAAAGCCGGGCGACACGATTACAATTGAAGGGGTTCCACCCCTTCAATGCTTCCCCCGGAAATTTGCTTAACTTTCTTATGATGAAAGCATCATCCCAGGGGGTGAGTCTTCCTGAATGATGCGCATGCTGAGCCTTCCCCTTGAGGGGAAGGTGGCGCGTAGCGCCGGATGAGGTGTTTAGCAGCAATCGCAGTGCATCAATGCCACCCCAGATTGTACAGGATTTGAGGTGTTAGAATCCAATACCTCAATATCTTGTATTTTTTTTTGCATTTCTTGCAAATATGCCATTGACGGATGAGGCCTGGGCTTGTACAATGGGACATGGTTTGTTTTCGGGAACAGCGGAAGGGAGGATGCGGTATGAACACCAAATTCATCTTCGTGACCGGCGGAGTGGTCTCTTCCCTGGGCAAAGGGATCACAGCGGCATCCTTGGGGCGGCTTCTCAAATGCCGAGGCTTGAAGGTCTCCATCCAAAAGTTCGACCCTTACATCAACGTCGACCCCGGCACCATGAATCCTTATCAGCACGGGGAGGTATTCGTCACCGACGACGGCGCGGAAACCGACCTGGATCTTGGACACTATGAACGGTTTATTGACGAAAGCCTCACGCAGGCAGCTAACGTCACCTCCGGCCGCGTATACAAGACGGTCATCGACAGGGAACGCCGGGGAGAATACCTGGGCGCCACCATCCAAGTCATCCCCCATATTACAAACGAAATAAAGAAAAACATACTGGCTATCTCACGCACCCCAAACCCGCCTGATGTAGTTATTACGGAAATCGGCGGTACCGTGGGCGACATTGAGAGCCAGCCTTTTTTAGAGGCTATCCGGCAGATGCGGGCCGAGGTGGGCCGGGAAAACTGCCTGTACATCCACGTGACGCTGGTGCCGTATTTGAGCGCGGCTGGGGAACTGAAAACAAAGCCTACCCAGCACAGCGTGAAGGAACTTGGCGCCATAGGCATCTCGCCCGATATGCTGGTGTGCCGCAGCGAGCATCCCATCCCTTATGATCTTCGGGCGAAAATGAGTCTGTTCTGCAACCTGCCGGTGGACAGGGTTTTTCAAAACCTCAACGCTCGCACCATCTATGAGGTGCCCCTCATGCTCCATGCCGAGGGTATGGATCAAAAGGTATGCCAGATGCTTGGCATCCCGGAAGGGGAATGCGATCTTACCGAGTGGAGCCAAATGGTGGAGAGGCAGCTTACCTGTGACAGAACCATCACCATTGCTTTGGTAGGCAAGTATGTGGAACTGCCCGATGCTTATCTGAGCGTTGTGGAGGCGCTGACCCACGGCGGCATTCACCATCATGCCAAGGTGCGTATCGATTGGATACCTGCCGAAGAAGTAACCCAGGAAAACGTAGCGGAGCGTCTTCAAAATGCCGACGGCATTCTTGTTCCCGGCGGGTTTGGCTCCCGCGGCCTGGAAGGCAAGATGGTGGCCGTGCGCTATGCCAGGGAGAACAAGATTCCATTCTTCGGCCTGTGCTTAGGGCTTCAAATGGCGGTCATTGAATTCGCCCGGAATGTGCTGGACCTGCGCGGCGCCAACACTACGGAGGACGACCCGCACACCACCTATCCCGTCATTGACCTCATGCCGGATCAAAACCTGCAGGATCTTGGCGGCACCATGCGCCTGGGCAAATACCGTTGCGCGCTTGTCCCCGGAACCTTAAGCCACAAGGCATACGATGTTCCGGAAATTTGGGAGCGCCACCGCCACCGCTATGAGTTCAACAACGATTACCTGGATCGCTTTGAAGCCGCGGGCATGCGCGTTGCCGGCCGCAATCCGGAGCGGAACCTGGTGGAGATCGTGGAGATCGCCGACCATCCCTGGTTTGTGGGCGTGCAGTTCCATCCGGAATTGAAGAGCCGGCCCAACCGGCCCCATCCCTTGTTCCGGGATTTTGTAGGCGCAGCGCTTGAGATTGCTGGAAAGAAGAAATAAAGAAAGTGTAAAGCGGCGGGAGGTTGCCTCCCGCCGCTTTGCCGTTCAGATTTCTCTTAAGATTACAATCCCTTGGCTTGGTGCAAGCTTTGCACGTACCGCTCCGCCTAAATTGGGCAGCGTTACACCGCTTACATGATCCAGCCATTCCTCCCTGGCCGCAAAGCCTTCCGGAAGGGGCAGCATGATGTCCAGCGCTGTATCGGAGGTGTTGAAAGCCACCAGCGCCTCCTGTTTTTCGCTTGTACGAAGATAGGCGTACAAACCATCTGAACCTGTATGCCATGTCTTGAAGGTTCCGCGGCGCAGCGCGTCACTGCCGTTGCGAAGATGTATGAGCTGTTTGTAGTAGGCAAGCAGCGTATTTCCTTCTGCCTTGTCCCAAGGCATGGGCCGGCGGCAATCCGGGTCGGGGCCGCCGGTCAATCCCAACTCATCCCCGTAGTAAACGATAGGCACGCCTGGATGCGTCATCTGGAAAAATGCCGCAGCACGCAGGCGGCTTTCCTCTCCGCCTGCACGGGTAATAAAACGTGGCGTGTCGTGGCTGCCCAGGAAATTCCACAATACCTCCTGTACCGCGTGGGGATACAGCGCCATGGCCCTGTTGACCTGTGCATCGAATGCGGCCAGGCTGATTTTCCTCTCCGCAAAGTACAACCACATGGCACGGGACAGCACATAATGCATGGTGCTGTCGAACATGTCGCCTTGCGTGACCCACTGGCGGGAATCGTCCCAGCATTCGGCAACCAGAATAGCCTCAGGGTTTTCGTCCAATATCTCCTTATGGAATTGCCGCCAGAAATCCGGCCATACCTCCGGGGATACGTCCAGCCGCCAGCCGTCCACATGGGCCTGCCTAAGCCAGTAGCGGCCCACCTGAATAAAATACGCGGCTGCCGACTCGTTTTGAAGATTCAGCTTGGGCATATCAGGCGTATGGGCAAAGGTGGCATATCCGCAATCATATTTCGTTTTGTCAAAGAAAAACCAGTCGTAATATTCGCTGTCCGACCCCTTCGCCTTCGCTTCCACAAATGGCGCGAACTGTGTGCCGGAGTGGTTGAACACACCGTCCAGCACGATGCGGATACCGGATGCGTGCAATTCATCAGAAAGTGCGCGAAGCTCCTTCAGCGTCCCCAAAAGCGGGTCGATCATATAGTAATCGAAAGTATTATAGCGATGGGAAGTATTGCTCAGGAAAATGGGCGTCATGTAGACCATGCCGATCCCAAGTTCCTTCAAATAGGGAATGGCCTGCCTGATACCCTTCAGGTTTCCGCCAAAGCGGAACTCATTGGCGTAACGGGTAGAGCTCCAGGGTTCCACCGCCTGCACTGAAGCATCGCTTACGGGAGCGCGCCGGAAACGGTCGGGAAAGATTTGATAGCCTACCGCGCCGATGGCCCAATCCGGCTTTTTTGGTGTTGGATAGGCGAAGGGAAAGGGAAAGCTCACCATATCGTCCGGTTCGCGCAAGGCGGCGGGATACATGCCATCCTGATCCACAAGCAAGGAAAAGCCTTCCTGAATCAGGCAGAACGCATAGTGTATGCGGGGGTCGGAAGGCTTAAAAACGCACTCGTACCAGTCGTGGTTTCCATCCCGCCACATTCTTTCCATAGGCAGCTTTTGAGCCCGCTTCATGGAAGGACCCGGCCCATACATTTCTGCGACCCACAATAGGGCCTGATCCCAATCCTCCCGCCCCGTGCGGATACGGATGCACACCCGCCCATCCGGCAGCGCATGGCGGTATTCCAGCCATGGCTGATGATAAATGGCCCCCAGGTTCATGGAGCGCATGAAATACCCCCTTGATGGTAATAAAAACACATCAAACGAATGCAATCGTTTGCGCATAGGATAGCACAGATCAAACTTTTCTGTCAAGGCGAAAAGAGCAGATGTAGATGTCATGCAGGATGTTTTTTCTCTGTTTGCCTCTTGCAATTTAACGAAGGAAACATCATAATGTGGGTATTGGATCACTTTTTACCCGCAGGGCGAAAAATGTCCCACTCAAATCAAAGGTGATTGGAGTACTCATTTTTTTGCGTGAAGAATGGAAGGAGGAGTTTTATGGAGCGTGTGTACAACTTTGCCCCCGGTCCTGCCATGCTGCCGCTGCCTGTTTTGGAGCGTGCGCAACAAGAATTGGTGGTATACGGTGGAGCCGGCATGTCTGTGATGGAAATGAGCCACCGCAGCAAGATGTATCTGGAGATTTATGATGCAGCGGTCGCGCTTTTGCGGGATATTATGAATATTCCCGACACCTATGAGGTGCTGTTCCTGCAGGGGGGGGCCACCCAGCAGTTTTCCGCGGTACCGCTGAACTTGATGACCGGAAGCAAAAAGGCGGATTATATCGACAGCGGCAACTTTGCCCATCTCGCGGCGGAGGAAGGCGCCCGTTACGGCACGGTGAACATCGCCGCATCCAGCCGCGCTGATAACTACACCTATGTACCCGATTTTGCTGACGCCCATTTTGATCCTTCGGCGGATTACTGCCATATAACCACCAACAATACCATCTACGGCACAAGGTATGTTGCCTTGCCCGACACCGGCAGCGTGCCTCTTGTGGCGGATGCCAGCAGCAACATTTTGAGCGAGGTCTTCGATATCACCAAATTCGGTGTGATATACGCAGGCGCCCAAAAGAACATCGGACCCAGCGGATTGTGCGTTGTCATCGTACGGAAGGATTTGTTGGGCCGCGCGCATCCCTTATGCCCCAAGCTTTTAAACTGGGATGTTCAGGCCCAGGCTGGCAGCATGTACAACACCCCCAACACCTTTGGCATCTACCTTGCCAAGCTGGGCTTTGAATGGCTCAAGGGATTGGGCGGAGTTCCCGCCATCGAAAAAATCAACATCGAAAAAGCCGCCATTCTTTATGACTGTCTGGACGGGAGCAAGCTGTTTAAGCCCACCGTCCAGAAGAAATACCGCAGCCGCATGAACGTAACCTTTGTGACCGGCAGTGACGAGATGGATGAGAAGTTCGTCAAGGAAGCCTCCAAGAACGGCCTGGTAAACCTCAAAGGCCACCGCTCCGTGGGCGGCATGCGTGCCAGCATATACAATGCCATGCCCGTGGAAGGCGTTGCAAAGCTTGTGGAATTCATGAAAAAGTTCGAAGCCGGGAACAAGTAACGCTGGAGGGCACTGCCCTCCAGACTACCCGCCAAAGGCTCCGTAGCCGAAGCGCCGCCTGTGGCGGATGAAGCGAGGCGGAGGAGGCTGGCAAAAAGTAGCAATGCGAGCGGCAGCGAAGCAGTGCGACTATTGAGCCAGATGGTTACAATCCCTTGGGAATCCCAATTTTTTAAAGGAGAGAGCGGCATGTACAAAATTCAGACGCTCAATGAGATATCCGACATTATCCACAGCCAGCTTTCCGCTGACGAGTACACCGTTACAAGAGACGAGCCTGTACCAGATGCGATCTTGGTGCGCAGCGCCGACATGCAAAGCATGGCCCTTCCGGAAAGCTTGCTGGCCGTTGCCCGGGCAGGCGCCGGCGTCAACAACATCCCCATCGACGTATGCAGCAAAAAGGGCATTGTGGTATTCAATACCCCGGGCGCCAACGCCAACGCCGTGGCGGAATTGGTGATGGCCGGGCTGCTGCTTTGCAGCCGCGACATCTTTGGGGGCATCCAATGGGCGTCCACGCTAAAGGGCCAGGGGGAAGCGGTGGCCAAGCTGGTGGAAAGGGGCAAGAACCAGTTTGTGGGGCCGGAGCTTCGTGGGAAGACCCTGGGTGTGATCGGCCTTGGCGCTATCGGCGCCATTGCGGCCAACAGTGCTTTAAACGGCCTGGGCATGGAAGTAATCGGTCTTGACCCCTTCATTTCCGTGGAACATGCCTGGTCCCTATCCAGGGCCATCAAACGGGCTTCCACCCTGGAAGAGCTTTTGCAAAAGTCGGACTACGTGACTGTTCACATCCCCCTTACGCCAAAGACAAAGAACATGTTCGACACGCGTCTGTTTGGGCTCATGAAAAATGGAGCGAGGCTGTTGAACTTCAGCCGTGCCGAGTTGGTGGATGGGGAAGCCTGCCGCGCCGCACTTTCTGCAGGCAAATTGAGCGGCTATGTAACCGATTTTCCCACCGACGATATGCTTGGTGTTCCGGGCGTTATATGCATTCCCCATCTTGGGGCTTCAACGCCTGAGAGTGAGGAAAACTGCGCACGCATGGCTGCCGCCCAGATTCGGGATTATCTGGAGACCGGCACCATCCGCAACAGCGTGAATATGCCGGAGATCGTGCTTTCCGGCCAGCCGGAGGGCTGCCGCATCCTGCTCATACACGACAATGTGCCCAATATGGTCAGCAATATGTCCGCTGCCATATCCAGGGAAGGCATCAACATCAACAACATGATCAACAAAAGCCGCCAGGAAATGGCCGTTACCGTAATGGAATTGAGCCAGGTACCCACGGAGGAATTGATTGTGGAGCTTAACCAGCAGCCAGGCGTGATCAAGGTGAGGTGCTGGCACTAATAGTTTCGAAAAAGTGAATCCGGAACGCAGTTCCGGATTCACTTTTTCGATTTTGCACGGTTTCCCTGTATAATCCGTACCGTCCTGCGCTTCGCTTGCACGGCACGGATCATATGGCGGGGAAGCCGTGTAAGGAATGGATTTCTGGCGAAATCCTTCCGAAACCACCGCGCATGTCGCTGGTTTCGGATCTGCAAACGAGAGGTGAGTGAGCCGAGCGCCGCCGGTGGCGGATGAAGCGAGGCGAAAGAATCAAGCGAAACGAGCATGCGAGTGGTAGCGAAGCAGCGCGATGATTGAGCTTGCGGAACTTCGGCCCCCTCGTTGCTCCCCTGGAGTAAAGCTGAATATTCATCCTATTCCAAAACATAGTTGCGTCGGTGGGTCCTGTGTAGGGCATGGACGGTTGATCGCCGCATGCAAAGATGCCATGTTAAGATAATAATTTAGTTATGTAACATCAAGCTCTTCCTCTTTGCCAAACGGGGCAAATTGTGCTATAGTATGAAACCGGAAGTTAAATTTACGCTGTCTGGGGAAGTTTTTGGGCAGGAATGTCGTTTACCATATAGAAATCCATTCCATCCCAGATAAAGGAGACCCTTCCATGATCAAACGCTTGATTGCACTGCTCATATCCATCCTGCTGTGCTGCTCCTCAGCAGGTGCTGCTTTGGCGGATCTGCCCAAGCCCATCACACCTATCCCCTGGGATGAGCTTCCCGCCGTGGTGGAAGGCCAGCATCACTATCTGCTTTTATGCGTGGACCAGTGGAATGGAAATCCGAAAAATCTGGGCAATACGGATGGCATCGTATTGGTGACGCTGGACACACGTACCAAACGACTGATGCTGACCTCCTTCAGCCGGGAGATGCTGGTACAGCGCCCGGATGGTGTGATCGGAAGGATCAATTATATCGCCAAGAACTATGGTCCCGAGGAGCTATGCAAAATAGTAAGCACCCATTTTGGCGTACGCGTCGATAAATACATGCTCTTTGACATGAATCAAGTTGAGGCGATCGTCGATGTGCTGGGCGGCGTGGATATAACGGTAACCAACTCGGAGGCAGAATATTTGAAGCGCTATGCCATACCGGATGATTCCACCAAACCGCGCATGAACAGGGCAGGCACATACCATTTCAACGGACACGCGGCTGTTATTTATATGCGGATCCGCAAGGTGGGCGCCGGCGGTGATTTGGGACGTACACAGCGGGTACGCACGGTGCTTTCCACCTTAAAGGAAACTTACCGCGGCATCACGCTGGATAAAGCATTGGAACTGATGGAATCCGTGCTTCAGCACAGCCTTCTGACCAATTTAAGCGCCGGAGAAATGATCGAAGCGGTACAGTACGCCATGGAACTTCGCGGCGCCACCATGGAAGAGTTGCAAATTCCATTTGACGGCGCTTATAAACCTATCACTTATGCGGGGATGTCCACACGGGAGATAGATTTTGATGCCTGCCGCAAGGCTATATGGGATTACCTGGAGAACAGTTTCCTTGTGATCGATTAAGCGAATGATGTTCAAGCAGCCGCCTTTCGAAAAGGCGGCTTTTATCATTGATTCAGGCTGAATATCTATTGAAAACGGTTTGTGGATACACATTCAGAGCATGTTTCTGAGGTTGACAAACTCACCGCCTGCCGATACAATGGTACCGACTAAAAGCAGGTCGATTAATACAAAAAGAAGGTACAAAATGATGGATTTATCGTCTTTATCCTTTGAGCAGCTGTTGGCAAAAGAAGGCCATTCCTGTTCATGCGGCCATACCCACAATACGGAGCTGCAATATTTGAAAATAGGCTCGGGCGCGGTACGCTTTCTGCCGGATGCGCTTAAAACCGTAGGCGTGCGCAAGCCCTTTATCGTCTGCGACAGGAATACATACGATGCCGCCTGGCGCTTTGTTAAGCCTGTGCTGGAGGCAGCCCAAATACCTTATACCCTGCATTTGCTAACCCATGGGGCGGTGGAACCGGATGAATACTCCGTTGGCGCACTTTGCATGGCTTTTGATACAAGCTGCGATATGGTACTGGCTATCGGCTCCGGGGTGATTAACGACTGCTGCAAGGTACTGGCCCATGTTGCGGGGCTGCGAAGTATGGTGGTAGGCACCGCGCCTTCCATGGACGGCTATGCTTCCAACTCCTCATCCATGATACAGAACCGCGTAAAGGTCACGCTGTACAATGCCTGCCCCGCCGCCATCATCGCCGATGTGGATATCATGAAAAATGCCCCGCAGCGCATGCTGTGGGCGGGCCTGGGGGACATGCTGGCTAAATATATTTCCATCTGTGAATGGCGGATATCGAACTTGGTTACAGGGGAGTATTACTGCGAAAATATCGCGAAGCTGGTGCGCAAGTCGCTTCAAAAGTGTGTGGCCGCCGCAGGGGGGCAAAACCTACGTGATCCCGAAGCCATACAGTCCATTACCGAAGGGCTGGTGCTCTCCGGCATCGCCATGAGCTTTGCGAAAATATCCAGGCCGGCTTCCGGCCTGGAGCATTACTTCTCACACATCTGGGAGATGATGGCCCTGGACAGGGGTACGCCCTATGAGCTGCATGGCATACAGGTGGGTGTTGGCACGTACCTGACGCTTAGGCTGTATGACGACATCCGCGCCCTTGATCCCGACCGGAAGAAGGCGGAGTCTTTTATTGCCGCCTTTGACAACAGCGCCTGGGAAGATGAAATGCGCAAAATTTTCGGCCGCGCTGCGGACGCCATCATCAGCGCCGAACACTCAAAGTACCACAAGAATGACCGGAACCGGCATAAGGAGAGGCTTGACAATACCCTGGCTCACTGGGATGAAATTCGGAAGATCATCGCGGAAGAATTGCCGCCCGCGAAAGAAGTGGAGAAATTGATGCAGGGCCTCAATATGCCCATGCTACCAAAGGACATCGGCGTCAGCGAAGCGGATGCCTATGCCGCGTTGATCGGCTCCCGCGATGTGCGGGATAAGTACCTGACCAGTTCCCTTCTGTGGGACCTGGGCTTGCTGCACGAAATGCGGTTGGCGTTGTGATGCTGTAGGGGAAGATATAGTAAGGCGGCAGGGAGTTTTTCTCTGCCGCCTTAATGTGCCTGTTCACCCCTCCGATCCTGAAAATAGGATTCGAGACGAGTAAACAAAGGCTTCCCCTTTATGGGAAGCTGTCGACGAAGTCGACTGATGAGGTGTTAATGGCTAGGTAGATATTCGTGGGGAAACACCTCATCCGGCGCTGTGCGCCACCCCCGGAGGGCGAAGCCTGGAGCATTGGAGCGGAGCGACAATGCGTAACACCGGACGCGAAGCGAACGGTGCGTAGGGCCCCAAGGGGAAGGCTCAAAAGTGCGCCTTACTTGCATTTTCATCCCTTGGGATGATCTGGCCTTAGTTATTACTACTTGCTTTGCTGCCCATACAGCTTTTCCTCCGCAAAGAGGAACAATTTTTCCATCTTTGTTATGGTTTCATAGTCCAGTTCATTCCAGGAGAACCATGGCCAAAGCGGGCATTTGAGCATAACGCCATCCGGGTATTTCAGCGGCAGCGCCAATTTTTGACGCCGTCCGCTTTTGTCTGTTTGGGTGCAATAGCCGCAGTTGTCGCAAACCTTGGTGCGGATAAAGCAAAGTTCCTTCAGGGCGTACTCCATTTCTTCATAAAACACAAGCAGCTGCCTGAAAGAAGGTACGCGGAATTCGTAGCACATTTGCAGCCTGTCCCGCCAGCGGAAGGTAATGTGCAGGTAGCCGCGCTCCTTATTGGGGTATTCCTTTTCCCATCTTACCGAAGGCCATCTTTCATCGTTTGAGCACGTATAGCCCAGCTTTTCAAAGAAGGATTCTAAGCCTTTCAGCCATGAAGAGTCATCATAGAGCTTGCCGAACATCTGTATGGCGCGGTAAGGCCGGCCGGGAACAGTGCCGAACAGAAAGCGGATCAGGCAGGGAATCTGCCCGCCCTGGCCTGGCGCGATACCGCTGCGCGTTTTAAGTGCCGGGAATATCTCCGGATATGCTTTGCAGCGCAGGTAAACACCATCTGGTGTTTTTTCGCTTTGCAGGCCGAACGTAAGAAATTTATCCAGCATTTTGGTTGTAAGCTTCCAGGCATCCGTAGACACAAAAAGGCCGTCTTCCCGCACCGTGCCCATTGCGCCCAGCTTATGCAATGTACCCACCCAATCAATGAACTTCTTCTCGATCTTCAACATGGCATCCATCAATTCCGGGTCGCGGTTGTTAAGGTGCCAGCGCTCCGCAAAGCACCGGTCCGGTTCTTGTGATATGCCGACCAATTCCGGATTATGATAGAAATCATCGATCATATCATGGAAGAAAGAATGAAGCTGGCGCTGTGATTCCGGATCGCTTTCATCCGGCGGTGGAATGAATACGGGATAGGACGCCAGATATGCATATATGATCCGTGCGCCAAGGGTTAAAAAGGGCTGGCCCAGGGAAAGATGTTCACTCATCACAAATACCTCTGCTTTTTCATTGGTAAATATATGCCGCTCGACACATATGAACAGTATAAGCGCTTGCAATCTCCTTTGCAAGAAAGGACCTATGATTGCACACATGCTTTATGGTACAATAAACTGTGTGGATTATTGCATAAGGGAGCATATCATCATGATCGAAGTAAAGGAAATCTATCCTGTAAACAAACCGGAAATGTACGAGCTTTTAAAGAAGCAGCTTGCGTCGCTGATGGAGGGGGAAACGCATCCGCTGCCACACCTATCAAACATGGCGGCGCTTTTAAACAGCGCACTTTCTGATATCAATTGGGTAGGCTTTTATTTGATGACGGACGGCGATCTGCTGCTTGGTCCGTTCCAGGGCAAGCCCGCCTGCATCCGCATTCCTGTGGGGAAAGGCGTGTGCGGCACGGCGGCAGCCCAAGATAAAACGCAATTGGTGGAGGATGTGCATATTTTCCCCGGCCACATCGCCTGCGACAGCGCTTCCAATTCGGAAATCGTGGTTCCCATTCGCGCAAACGGCACGATCGTTGGCGTTCTGGATATAGACAGCCCCCTCTTCTCCCGCTTTGACGAGCAGGATCAGAAGGGGCTGGAAGAAATGGTTCAAATGCTGGCGGAAGGATGCCGCTGGTAAGCCGTTACGCGCGGCCGGGCAAGTCGGGAAGGATCCTGCCCTTGCGCACCTTGAAGATGGTGGTGAGGATGTCGATGGCTGTTCCGATGATTGTCAGGATGCTCATCACCTGGATGCCGAGCTGCCAGTGATCATTCATCACATTAAGATCAAGCTTTAATGCTTCGGCAGCTCTTGCGATAAATCCCGGGTTGAAGGTATCGGGGCTGCGCAGGAAGAGTACGGAGGCGATCGACCAGGCGATGGCAGTAAGCGAATGAAGCACCGCCGTGACGGAATTCCAGCGGCCATAGTAGAGCTTGACTGCCGCAACAGCCCAGGAACATGCTGTCAGCGCCACCAGGTAAGGCACGTAGTGCGATACCGCCAGGCTTGAGAACAGGGGCGTGCTGATGCCATTTAGCCCGTATTCGAACCAGGCTATGAGATGCTGGTACCGCGTCATCATAACAAGAAAAATAGCGGAGAGCACCATGCCGATGACTGTCTCCACGCGGGAAATTTTCACCGCGTTTTGTGGCGGGATGTCCGGCAGATCCTTTATGGTCCAGTCCTTCTTTTTCTGCATGCCGTTAAAATACTCCGTCATGGCGAAGGCCAGCGTCACCCATAAAAAGCCGTTTGTCACGGCGGTAAAGAAGCTGCCCAGCGCGCCGGCCAGAATAGAAGCAAACACCTGCCCGTAGCTTCCGTCCATGTGTGTTTCCGTCAGCGCGCCAAACAGCTGGACCGCCACCATCACAACGGCCAGAATGGGGATGACCAGCTTCAAAACCGTCAAATAGTCGTCAAAGACGGCAGGGGAGATCAAGTACCTTGGCCTTAAGCGGTATTGCTCCGACAGCTTCGCGGGATCGCCCAGGGAGGTAAGCACGCGGCTGATATCCTCCTGGGAAGCGTTTTCCGGCAGCATATCGGCAATATTGGCCCTCAGTTCCTTTTCCACATCGGGGCGGCTTTTTTCCGGAAGCCGCCTTGTCACGTCATACACATAGCGGTCGACCAAAGAAGTCATGTTTGCTCCTCCTTCAAAAGGGTTTGCATTTCCTCACACAAATGAAGCCACTCCACTTTCAGCGTTTCATACAGCGAAGCACCTTGACTGCTTAGCAGGTAATATTTGCGCGGGCGGCTTTCGGCTGTATCCCAGCGGCTTTCCAGAAGGCCCTGCGATTCCAGCCTTCGCAGCAGCGGGTAGAGCGTGCCGGGCTCAATGGCCGTGTGCTTTTCTTCCAGCCGCTGCAAAAGCGAATAGCCGTAGCAGGGGCTTTTCAATTGGCTTAACACCGCCAGTGTCAGTGTGCCGCGGCGCATTTCCAACAAGATGTTGCTCAGAAGCACGGAATCATCCAATGACATCACCTCGAAGTCATTATAATGTGTGACACACACTATTGTCAATAGAATAATATTAAGATCTCATTAGAAAGCTGAACGGGAAGCAGCGACTGACTCCCGCCACTTTCCGGAAATGAAGATACGACAATTGAAAAGGCCGGCGCTTAAGTTTACCTGCGCCGGCCTTGAGGACTATCAAAATGCCATTTGTTTGTTTATGCCGAAAGCTGGATGCCATGCAGGCGGAAATCAGCGGTTTTGCTTATAAAATGACCACATGCAGCTGAACATGGGGGAGCCGCATCCTAAGCAAGGAGGCCACATCCCGGCGGTCCGGGCCGTCAGGCCTTCCTGCGCCAATCACAATATGGGCCACATGCTGCTCCTGTGCGTATTGAATGAGCCTTTCCAGCGTGTCCGGCGCACGGAGTACTGCCATCTCTGCCCCAACTTCGCAGGACAAGGCATAGAGGTAATTAAGGGCTTCGCTTTGGGTGGAATTGCCCAGCAGCGGCGCGCCTGCCGGGGCTACATGCACCACCAGAAGCGGTGCGGAGAAACCTTCGGCAAGCTGCGCGCCTGTTTTAATAAGTCTGTCGCATGTTTTTTGACCGGTCACGCAGACCAGTACGGACTTAACATCGTGCACGGAGAAAGACTCCTTTTCGGCATACAGGATAGGCAGGCAAAAGCACAGCCTACTCCGCCCGGCGGATATCCGCCACCGCCTTGTCATGGGATACAACGGTAATCATGTCGCCAGGTTTAAAAGGCGGCATTCCCTTGTGCACGTCGTAATAAAAGAGCCTGTCGTCTTCTTCTTCACCCTTGTCGCCGATATTGATGGTCATGGGATAGTATTCCACGCCTTCCCGGAAACAGGACTGGCCGGCAAATTTGGTCAGGCGGCCTGTCGTTTCCCTCTTGCGTCCTTCCAGAACATTCTTCAAATGCCGGCCATAGCTCACCACAGGGCTGATGAACATTCCGTAGCAGAAGATGGACATGGCACCGCCAAGAATGGTGAGCATGATCGTCAGCCACTGCAAACGGATATTAGGCAGCAGCGAAACAACGATGCCTGCCAGTAGGGGGATCATGGGGATCAAAAGAGCAAGAAGACGGCGCTTGAGTTGGTGCCGGTTTTCTTCCCAGTCGCTTGTCTGATACAATGCTGTTTCCTCCGTATGCTATGCGTAAAAAGGCGGCGGCATGCGCCTATGCTTTATTTATACGCCAAATCGAACGCCTTGTAAAGGGTAAATGCACAGTTTGTCTTTATGCATGTCTGAACACTGCATCATGCTGATACAAACCAGCAAAATATAACTATAAGTTTTCACACTCATTACGTATGAAGCGTGAAGAGGGAAAAAAGGCGGGCCGCTCATGTAGCCGCCCGCCTTTGTGATCATTCTTTTTCTTTTATCCTTTGCAAAAGCTTGATTGCCAGGAAAAAGATGAACAGTACCAGGAACACGCCGGCCAGGCCAAAGAGTGTTGTGATGAGTCCCTTGCCCATCAGCGTATCGGAAAAGGCGGTGGTTTGTGCAGCGGGCACGGCGCTTTCAGCCAGGGCGGAAGCAAACAGCCATTTGAACATGATCGTCTATCCTTCTTTCTGTTGAGCCTTGCGGTCAGCGGGCAAGCAGCATGCTGACCAGCGTGATCACCATGCCGCCTGCAACGACGGAACCCAATTGGCCGGCCACGTTAGCGCTGATAGCCTGCATAAGGACAAAGTTGTAGGGATCGTCTTCTTTTGCCATCTTTTGAATGACGCGTGCGCTCATGGGGAAGGCGGAAATACCGGCCGCGCCGATCATGGGGTTGATTTTTTCCTTGCGGAACAGGTTCAGGAACTTGGCGAAGAGGACGCCGCCGGCGGTATCGAATACGAAGGCGAACAGGCCAAGAAGCATAATGAGCAGCGTGTTCAACTGCAGGAATTTGTCGGCTACCATGGTAGCGCCGATGGTGAGGCCAAGAAGGATGGTGACGATATTGGCCAGCTCGTTCTGCGCAGCCTTGTTCAGCCTCTCCAACACGCCGCATACACGGAGCAGGTTACCAAACATGAGGGCACCGATCAAGGGGGCGCTCATGGGCACCAGGATACCGGACACCAAGGTGACCAAGATGGGGAAGATAATCAAGGCCGTCTTAGGAGCCTTTTCTTCCTTGTATTCCATGCGGATGGTGCGCTCGCCCTTGGTGGTCAGGGCCTTGATGACGGGAGGCTGGATGATGGGTACCAAGGACATGTAGCTGTAGGCCGCCACGGAGATAGGTGCTATATAATCGCCCAATTGGAAGTGGTTTGCCACATACAGCGTCGTTGGGCCGTCCGCCGCGCCAATGATGCCGATGGCGGAGGCCAGCCTGAGCACCAGATCGTGGGGGGCGCCGGGCACGACGAAGGGAATCAGAAGCAGGGAGAGCAGGAAGGTAGCAAAAATGCCGAACTGCGCCGCCGCGCCGAAGAAGATCATGGACGGTTCCTTCAGCAGCGGCGTGAAGTCGCACATGGCACCGACAGCGATAAAGATCAACAGGGGGAACAATTCATTTTTGATGCCCGAATTGAACAATACAGTCAGAAAACCTTCAGGGCCTAAAACAGCTGGCATAAGGGTTCCTGCTACCGGGGGCAGGTTGGCCAGGATGGCGCCAAAACCAATGGGCAATAAAAGGGCGGGTTCATACTCTTTTTTGATGGCCAGATAGATCAAGATGCCGGAGATCAGGAACATAACCAGCGTTCTCCAGCCATCTGCTGAAAACAGATAGGTGACACCTGACAATAACTCCCGTAGCACATCACCCATAGTGCGGTCCTCCCCTTTATAATCGGTATCGCCAAAAACTGCGTTATTATACCATATGTAACACGTTGTGTCAAACGCCCGAACGCCTTGCTGGCAGCGGCTGGAAGGCCATTTGCATTTGCCTGAAATATGTGCTATAATTTTATTATTCTAGCTTAGGGGTGTACATCTTGGACGAACCTCCCAGTACCATACAGCCTGACATTGGTTGTAAGGCCATGTCTGTCGGCGCACCGGCGCAAAACGCGGGAGTTGTTTTGCCTGTGCGCTTTTTGCTTGTGGAAAATTTCGGAACATGTCTTTATGGTAAGAGAAGAAAGGAAAAAAATTCATGAACCTTAGCGCTTTCCCGCTGGTGGCAGCCATTGTGCTGTGTACTTTTCTGTCTTCATTTTTCTCCGCTGTCCAGGCTGCGGTGGATGAATTGAACCGTCCCCACCTGAAAGGGCTGGCCTTCGGCGGTAACATGCAGGCGGAAAAGGCCTATGCTTTAATGGAGCAGGAAAGGCTGCATCCCGTAATACTGCTGGGCGGGCGCCTGGCAATGATTCTTGCCATTTCATTCAGCGCTGCTCTTTTGACGAGCGTATCAAACAGTGTCGTGCTTATACTGTCCATGGCCGGCGTTGTGGCTGCTATTTATCTCATCAGCGAAGCGATACCTAAGGCACTGGCCAAGGATGCGCCGGAAAAGCTGATTATGCGCTTTGCTTCTGTTTTAAAAGTGCTGATGACGGTGCTTGTGCCGCTGTATTGGCTGTATGGCCTGTGGCGGCTGCTGATGGGCAAGGTGACAAAGCCGCAGGAGGAACCGCCCATGATCGAGGATGAATTGATCACCATGGTGGATGAGGCGCAGAGCGAAGGCGACATGGACGAGCATGAGAGCGAACTGATCCGCTCCGCCATTGAGTTTACCGATCTGGACACGCGGGACATACTTACACCCCGTGTGGATGTGGTAGGCCTTTCCACGGAAAGCACCGTGGAGGAGGCGGCACAGGCATTTCTGGAGAACGGCTATTCCCGCCTGCCTGTGTACAGGGAAACGATGGACGACATCATAGGCATCCTGCATGAAAAGGACTTTTACGCAGGAACCCACGAGGGCAAAACCATCATGGCGGATATGATGAAACCGGCATTGTACGCGCCGGCTACGCTGAAGATTACGAAGCTTTTAAAGTTATTGCAAAGCAGCAAAAACCACATGGCCGTGATCCTGGATGAGTTCGGGGGCACGGAGGGCATTGTGACATTGGAAGACGTGCTGGAGGAATTGGTAGGGGAAATATACGACGAGCATGACGACGTGATGGAAACGGTGCAGCGCCAGGAGGACGGAAGCCTGCTTGTAGACGGCGGCGCCGATCTGAAGGAAATTCTGGAATTGATCCATGTGGATAAGGAGTACGAGGCGGATACCGTAGGCGGTTGGGTGGCCGAGGAGATGGGCCAAATTCCAAAGGTGGGGGAAGGTTTCGAGATCTCAGGTATCAAGGTGCAGGCCACCCGCGTATGGAAGCGAAGGGTGATGCAGGTACGCATCGTTCTGCCTGAAAATAAGGAGGATGCGACGCCCACCGTGCAGGGGTGAAGCAGGAGCATTTTCAGATAAGCGGGAAGCCCGAGAAAAAATGGCAACGTCATTTTTTCGAAATAAAAAGCTTGTCCTTGTGGCATATACAGGAAAATGTTATAATGAAACAGTCCAATAGCTTCATGAAAGGAGCTGAAAATATGAAAAAGCGGTATCATCGGCTATTTTGCCTGATGGCGGCGCTGGCTATATTATTTCTGCCATTAGCTGCGGTACAGGCGGAAACTTTTGTTCAGGCGGGAGGCGTCCAATATTCTGTAGCGGATTCCGGCTTTTTACCTGGCTTGCAGACCATAGTGCCTATAGCGGGAAATCAATTGCTGACGGCAAACCTTGTTGTAAAGACGGCTGCGGACGCGCAGGAGTCCACCAATGATGAGCAGATGCTGCTTGCTGTGGATGAGGGCGGCCGTGCCTATACGCCGCTTTTGTATGGCGGCGGTTCGGCCTTCACGGCTTCGCTTGCGCCCGGGGAAAAGGCGCTGCGGGTTCTGTTTGAGGTTCCTGATACGGCGGGAACATATGACCTGGTTGTACTTTCTAAAGTGGGGGGGGAAGCGGCGGGCAGGATCAGCCTGGGAAAGAGCAGCGGGCCTAATGTGAATGTGGCCGATGTTCCGCTTGCCACTGTTACTAAAGAAGGCTACAGCGCGGTAATACATAGCGTGGTTCAAAGCAAAACGGCATTTTTGGATCAGGCGCCCGAAGGCATGAAATACGTTTGGGTAGATGCGACGTTCACTGGAACAGGCACGCAGTCACCCGTATCTGAACTGGCATCTGAGTGGGTGCTGAAACGTGATGGAAAGGCAGAGGAAGCGGTTATTCCCACCCGGGCAAATCAGATGCTTGCTCTGATCGATGCGCGGTTCAATGACCGGCTGCCCGCTGTCCGCGGGATGATATGCTTCCTGGTACCGGAAAATTTGAAAGAACTGACCGGCCTTACGGCTGGACAAACGGCAGTTGACCAGCCTCTGCCCATTGCAGGAGAGCTTTCGAAAAATGAATTTGCCCAATTGGGTGCTGATGGTGCGTACGATCAGGCAGGCTGGAAGGTGACCGTCAACGGCATGCGGCTTGCGGATAAAGGGTCTCTTGCTGATCCGCCCGCAGGGCAAAAATATGTTATCGTGAATGTGACGGTAGCCAATGGGTCGACACAAAACCTTACTGTTTCCAGCGAACTTGCCTTTGCCATGACCGATTCAAACGGGAATGAACTGACCCAGGCATGGTTTGCAAATCTTGCGGAAACACTGGATGCGTCGCTTTTACCCGGCGAATCCATCACGGGGGATGTGGCCTTCCTCTTGCCGGACGGCTTAAAAGCCGGCACGCTGCGGGTTCATTTAAATATGCTGGGTGAGCCGCTTAAGATTGATGCGGCCAGCTACCTGGCGGAATAAAGGAGAATTTCCATGGCTGTCTCGTATAAGAAAAAAGCATCCCGCAAGGTAACAATTGTGCGTGTCGTCTGTGTGGTTATGGTACTGCTGCTTATAGTGCCGCTGCTTATTTCTTCAATATTATCGGGGGTTTATTGGTGATTTCCATTTTCCGGCGCCGCATGATTTTCAGGCTTTTAGATAATCGATCACGATCTGATTGATCTTTTGGGATATTTCATGGTTGATCCCATGACCCACATTCGGGAAAAAACGAAAGTCCAAACGGTGCTTTTCCATAAGGGATTGGACAGTATTCTTGTCTCCCAAAGGATCCTTTTCACCGCATAGAAACAGCGTTCTCCCTTTGAGAGAATCGACTTGTTCCTTTGAAAATGGCTTGATCTTGTGATAGGTCATGGCCATGGTGTTGAAACCGCGCAGCAAGCATTTGTAGTGCTCCATGAGCAGTGCGTTTTCCGTAAATATTCTGTAATTGTCTCCTGTAAGTTTGCGGATCAGTTTTATTACATTCCTGTCTGTTGGAAAAAGAGCTTCGGGCAGGAACACCTTCAGCATCCGCCGCATTGGGCTTTTGCCGGTTTCAGTGGATACTGCCGAACCGGACATGCAGACCATTTTTGTTACTTTGTCCGGCCGCATGATTCCATAGTGCTGCGTGATATAGGCGCCGTTTGAAACGCCTGCAAGAAATGCGCTATTCAGTTTAAGCCTATCGAACACTTCGTCCAGCCATCTTATTTCATCAAAGTCATTTGTATAATTGGCATTGGGGCGGCTCTTACCGGGGCCGCCTATTGTATCCACCGCGTAAATGCGGAAATGTGCCGACAATTCTTTTGCGTTATACATCCACATGAGAGCTGTATCGTCGCCTACGCCGTGAAAAAGAACAAGCGGCGGATTGTTTTCCTGCCCGCAGAGAATGACATGCGTGCTGCCATAGAACGTTTCTACATCTTTCTCCTCGAAAGGCGTGCCCCACATGGCAAGCAGCTTGTCATACGTCTCAATGATCTTTTGCTCCGACCTTTTGTTTCTGTAAATCTTCATCGGCCTTAACCTCCTATGCATTCTTACGGATATTGTATTTTTGGTAAAAGCACTTCAAATGTGCGGTCAAACGTTCATTTGCTTCCTTTCTTTTCTCATTTGTGACCTCACCGCTGGAAAAATACCGTTGGAAGATATAGAAGATCGGTGCGTAATACTCCTGCGCCATGTAGATGCTGTGGCCATCCGCGAAGCAGCCCATGCGTATCAGCGTGCGGAATACGGCTGCGTTTTGAAGAAGCGGCGCTTCAAACAGGATCCGGTGAAACAGCCTGGCGGCTTCCCCGTTTACATGCTGCTCAATCATCAGCATCCGGATAAACTTCAATATTTGCTCATCCAGCAGGTAGTTGTTCAGAAAGCCAAGGCCGACAGATATAAACGGGCCTTCTTGCACCACTTGAATTTTTGTTACAGCTTGGTGGAATGATGCCGCAATGGCATTCGTCACATCTTCCACATCATGCAAAAGAGTTTGAAAGATGTCGTTCTTGTCCTTAAAGTGGTAATAGACTGTGCTCTCCTTAATCCCGACCACCCCGCAGATATCGCGGATAGATACTGCACTGAACCCTTTACGCGAGAAGAGGTCCAGCGCGGTGTTCTTTATTTTCTGTTTTGTATCCATTCTCTCCATTCCAATCTCTCTAACAACTGTTAGACACAGTATATCTAACAATTGTTAGAGTGTCAAGCGGATTCTGCGCAAGCTTTCAATTTGGATGCAAAACAAAAGAACCGCCATGCGGCGGCTCTTTTGCGTTATTGGTTTGTGGCTTACTGAGCCAGTTTCTTGTAGGTTTCCAGGCGCCGGGCGGCATCCTTCTCCGCTTCGGCAAACAGCTTCTCGGCTGCTTCGGGGAACATCTTGGTCAGGGTGGTATAGCGGGTTTCGCCCTTCAGGAACTCCTGGTAGCTCTCGCTAGGATCTTTGCTGTCCAGGGTGAAGGGATTCTTGCCCTGGTCCTGAAGGTCGGGGTTGTACCGATACAGCGGCCAGTAGCCGGCAGCAACGGCCTTGCGGATTTCCGCCTGGGAATAGGCCATGTTGATACCGTGGTTGATGCAGGGTGCGTAAGCAATGATGAGGGAGGGGCCCTTGTAGGCTTCGGCCTCGGTCATGGCCTTCAAAAGCTGGGCGGGGTTCGCGCTCATGGCGACGGTAGCCACATAGACATAACCGTAGCTCATGGCCATCATGCCCAGGT
>JAEZJP010000212.1 GCA_023415715.1 Bacillota bacterium | reverse complement strand
TCCTGATTTCCTTCTTTGGTTACGACGCGGGGATACAGGTTATGTACCTCGCATGTCCCGTGCGCAAGCTGCTCCGAAAGGTCATAGATAGCCGCGACGATATGCTCGTAGCCAAACCCCGCCACCGCCATAGGGATCCGGTATTTACGGCACAGCGGCTCGTACCCCCCCCAGCCTAAAACAGCGCTCGCATGCCCGGGTCCGATAAAGCCCTGAATATCCGGGTTGTTTTCACAGATCCAGGTAAGGGCAGGCATCAGCGCCTTGACGGCGGTCAACATTCGGACGTTTTTGATATTTTCCTCCGTGAGCCGCCGTATCAAAAGTGCGTAAACCGGCAGCGTTGTTTCAAAGCCTACAGCCGTTACATAAAACAGCCTGTCCGGCTCGCGCTTTGCGTATTCCAACGCTTCCATGGGGGAATACATGATGATTACGCTGCCGCCTTCCGCCTTGGCCTTCAAAAGCGAGGTCCTTAAGCCGGGTACGCGGATCATATCCCCAAAGCTTAGCATCGTGCAGCCTGGTTGAAGAGACAATTCCGCCGCCCTGTCGATGTATCCTGCCGGAGTTACGCATACAGGGCATCCGGGGCCGGAAATAAGGCTGATATTTGCGGGAAAGAGCGCGGGGATGCCAAACTTCGATATGCTGTTTGTATGGGTTCCGCATACCTCCATCAGCCGTATGGGCTGGCCGTCGTAAGAGCGGATGGCCTCAACAATGCTCTCCAGCTTATTTTCCATAGGTTTGCACCAACCTGAACAGCTCATCCAGCTCTTCCGCCTCGCTTTTAGAAATCACTGAAATGGCGCAGCCTGCGTGCACCAGAATGTAATCACCGATGTTGACCTTCACTATGCCCAGTTCTACAGGAAGAATGTTGCCCCTGATATCAGCCGTGCCCCGGCCACCCTCCATAGCGATCAATTTTCCTGGAATCGCGATGCACATGTTTGCTCAGCCTCCTTTTTGGAATGCAGCCCGATATACGCCTGCCCCAGGGCCAGGCCGCCGTCCCCCGGGGATACAAGAAGGTTCATATATACCTTAAAACCCGCCTTTTCAAGCAGCGGCACCGTGTTTTCCGTTAGGATCCGGTTCAAAAACACGCCGCCGCCAAGAGCAATTTTACGTATGCCATATTTTGAAGAAAGCTTTACGCACATGGCTTCAATCAGCCGGCAGACCGTAATATGGAAGCGATAAGCCAGTTCGCCCGCGTCGCCACCTTTTTCCCTTAAGGAACAGATTTCGCGAATGCAGGGGGAAAGGTCGGCGATATACTGCCCGTCTTCCTCCCTTAAGTCAAAGGGAAAAGGTACTGTCATCAAACCGTTTTGTTTTGAATCATTGGCCGCCGCGTTTTCCAGTTCTATGGCGCACTGGCCATCGTACTTCGATTCCTCGCAGATGCTAAGGATGGCGCTGACACCGTCGAACACGCGGCCCATGCTGGAGGAACGGATGACGTTTATCTGATGATTTATGGCGGCGTAAACCAGTTCTTCCCTGTTGCCAACAGGTGGAAGCCCTGCGTCAAGCTTCAGGCATGCCGCACTTTTCCAGCCCTTAAGTACAGATTCATCGCCGCCAAGCATATCAAAGGCCTTTATATGCCCGGCTCTAATAAACCGGTCCTTTGACGCGATGAGGAACTCTCCGCCCCACACCGTGCCGTCCGTGCCGTAGCCCGTGCCGTCGAAGGTGACACCGATCACCGTATCGGTGATTTGATGCTCCGCCATCACCGCTGCTGTATGGGCAAAGTGATGCTGCACCATCAAAAGCTGCAATCCGAGGCCTTTTGCAAACCTGGTGGACTCATACTCCGGGTGCATGTCGCATACTGCAAGTTCCGGTTTCATGTGAAGCAGCGACTGCAAATCAGAAACGGCTTCCCGGTAAACACTTACTGTTTCCATGCTGTCCAGGCTCCCGATCTCCTGGGAAGGGTACAGGTATCCGTCCCGGTAAAGGCATACTGTATTTTTCTCCTGGGCGCCTAAAGCCAATATGGGAGGCCCGCCTTCCGGGGCGGGGAAGGACAACGGCGCGTAGCCCCGCGCCCGGCGGATCATATGGACCTGATGAAGGATCACCTGCGCCACCGGATCATCCAGCCGCCTTAAGATCTCCCGGTCATGATACAAAATGCCGGCCAGCTCGTCGTGCTGCTCAAAAAACATGAGCATTTCCGAATCATCCTTCATGATGGGCAGGGAGGTTACGTTAGCGCTGGTCATGATCAGCGGACCTGTTTGATGAAGAATCAGGTGCTGCAGCGGCGTATAGGGGAGGAAAGCACCAAGATATGGACTGGTGGTATACACACTTTTTAAGATAGGGGAGGGTTTGCGCAGGATGAGCACGATAGGCCGGGCGGAGCTTGTTAGCAGTTCCTCTTCCTTTTGCGTTACAGCACAATGCTCTTTTAATACCGCAATGTTCTCAAACATGACGGCGAAGGGTTTACGCTCCCGGCCCTTTAAGCTCCGCAGCCTTGTTATTGCATCCTCATCGAAGGGGGAACATGCAAAATGATATCCGCCAATGCCCTTGATGGCGACAATCTTCTTGTTTTGAAGAGCTTCCACTGCCTTGTCAAGAGCAGAATTCCCTCCCTTAAGCTCATTCCTGTCACGGTAAAAAAGCGTGGGACCGCAGCTGTTGCAGCAGACCGTCTGGGCGTGATAGCGCCTGTCTTCCGGCTCTTTGTATTGCGAACCGCACAAGGTGCACATAGGAAAACCGTCCATGGACGTGTTTATCCTGTCATAGGGGATGCGGCGCATGATGGTGTAGCGTGGGCCGCAGTTTGTGCAGCTGATGAACGGATTCAGATAACGGGGATCGCCTGGATCAAATAATTCCTGCAGGCAGTCGGAACAAACAGCAAGATCGGGTGTTGGCATCACCGGGCCATCACCCTCATGGCCGCTTTCCAGAATCACAAAGCCGGAGGGGATTTCCTTCCCCCCGGGAAACGGCTGTATATAATGGCGGAGGCTGCTGATATGGCTGCCTTCCGGTTTGCGCACCTCTATAGCCTGAATGAAGCGCGATAGGGTGTCTTCGTCCCCGATAGCTTCGATGACCACATGGCCCGTTACGTTTTTGACCGAGCCTGAAAGGTGAAACTCCCTGGCCAGCCGTGTCACATATGGCCGGAAGCCTACGCCCTGCACTACGCCATAAATCTCAATATTTGCCTTTACAGCCTGGACCTTAGCCATTGAACAACCTCTTGGAAACCTTCGCCCGTTTTTGCAGATACCGGGAATATCGGTGCATCAGGATTCAGCGCACGGACTCCCTTTGTAAAGTATTCCATGTCAAAATCCACGTAGGGTATAAGGTCCGCCTTGTTGATAAGGATTGCAGCCGCCTTTTCAAAGGCCAGCGGGTATTTGTAGGGCTTGTCCGCCCCTTCGGCTACCGTTGCGATCAGCAGCTTGATGTTTTCGCCGATGTTGAACTCGGCGGGACATACGAGGTTGCCTATGTTCTCAATAAAAAGTACACCTTTTTGGTCAAGCGTAAGCTGATCCAGCGTGTTTTCAATCAGTACGCCGTCAATGTGGCAGGCCCCGCCGGTGTGGATCTGAACGGCTTCAATATTCAGTTTCTTCAGCTTTTCCGTATCGATGTCCGATTGGATATCCCCCTCGATGACATAAGCCTTGACTCCCTTAAGGCCGCCGATGATGCGGATCAGGCTGGATGTTTTGCCAACGCCTGGCGCGCCGATGACGTTCACGGCATAAATTCCCTTTTTGTTAAGAAAGGTTTGTATCCCTTCCGCAATACGGTCATTTTCCGCATTGATATTTTCCATGATGGTAACTTCTTTGGAGCTCATGATACTTGTTTCCTTTCCTTGATTTCGTTTTGCATATTAACAGGCCATTCCTTAAAGAAATTGCAATGCTATTTGTTCTTTACGCGTCCTGCCTTGATAGATAACGATGTTATTCATCCTTCCAGCTCAACGCTTTCCACATAAAACTCGTTGCCTATATCTGTAGGAGAACCCAATGTACCGCAATCAGGACAGGCAAAAGAAAAAAGGGGGCGTTGAAAATTCTTTCTACATAATGGGCAGTGCATTTCCGCTTTGATAAGGCGCACATAAAGCTTAGCCCCTTGGGCTATCGTATCTTTTGCGATCATGTCAAAGTACATTTGAACGGATTCGGGAATGATGCTGGTATTTTCACCCACCACAAGATGCACGGTGTTCACTTTCACGGCACCGTGCTTTAGCGCAGCGTCGTTTACGATATTCACAATTTGTTTGGTGAGGCCGTATTCATGCATCCGCCCGGTTCTCCTTCATGTCCGGCCATCCGTGGTTTCAGGCCGGGCACAGCCATTATATACGGAATCCCAGGCGGATTCAAGATGGCGTAAGGGAGGAACTGGAAGCGGCCGAGTAAGGTATAAGAACGGATTTTCTTAAAAAACCTATTTCCCAAGCCTTATCAGCAGCTTTTATGAAAAGAATGAATAGCTGAACAGTAAGTTTGTTAAAGTAATATTTATCAGAAAATACACAAAATATTGTGGCGGTACCATTGACGGATTCCATATGCGGAACTATAATGAGTTTCGGCTTTTAAGGCGCCGCGGCAGGGGACTGCTTAACGGCGCCTTGACCATGCGGTGTTATACCGCTGGACGATGCCATGATATTGCTTGGGGGTATAGTGGAAATGGCAAGCCAGACCCTGCTCTTGCTTACGGTGTTTGTGCCGTTGGCTGGCTCAATCCTTCTGCCCATCGCGGGGAAGATATCCAGAAAACTTCGCAATGCGCTTGCGATGCTTTTTGTACTGGTCCCCTTCGGGCTGCTTCTTTATATGCTGCCCGCGGCGCTTTCGCAAACGCCGCCGTTTTTCAGCGTTTCGCTTCCGCTTGGGCTGAGCTTCGGTTTTCTGGCGGATGGCCTGGCCGTCTTTATGGCGCTGGCTTCCTCCTTCCTGGGTCTGATCATCGTTCTGTACTCCTACGGCTATGTGACTCATGCCGAAAACCAGAATGAATATTATCTGGACGTTGTGCTGTTCATTGGGGCCATGATGGGTATCACGCTCACCACCAACCTGATTTTCCTGTACATCTTTTGGGAAATATCGGCTGTTTGCTGCTGGCGCCTGATTGGCTTCTTCAGGGAGAAGGAATATGTGCGCCGGGCCAACAAGGCGTTTTTGATCACAGGCATTGGTGCGCTGATCATGCTGGGCGGGTTTTTGCTTATCTACCAGCAGTACGGCACTATGGACCTGACTTTGCTTCGCGGCAAGGAAATTTCGAACGCCGCGGTGATTTTGATTCTGTTCGGTATTCTTTCCAAATCCGCTACGCTGCCGCTGCACTCCTGGATTGCCGACGCGGGCGTCGCCCCCACTCCTGCCACGGCTCTTTTGCACGCGGCGGTGCTGGTGAAAATCGGTGTGTATGTGTTCGCCAGGCTCTTTGTTGTGAATTTTACGCTGGATGCAGTATGGCATACGGCAGTGCCCGTGATTGCCGCCGTCAGCGCGATCCTTTCCGCAGGAGCCGCCATTGCGGAAAATGATATCAAGCGCATTATCGCCTACTCCACTGTAAGCCAGATCGGCTTCATTCTGCTGGGTTTGTCGGTAGGCGGCGAAATGGCGCTGGCCGGGGGACTTATATACATGCTGATGCATGCCATCTCCAAGGCAGGATTGTTCCTGTGCGCAGGCATCGTGGAGCACAGCTGCCATACCAAAGATATCCGCAAGCTGGGCGGGCTTATGAAAACCATGCCTTGGACTGCCGCTTCCTTTTTCCTGTGCGCGTTCTCGGTCATGGGCTTTCCTCCCTTCGGCGGCTTTTTCGCAAAGGACATGGTGATAGACGGTACGGTAGCGGCAGGGCATCCGTACATTGCCATTGTGTTCGTCGTAGGCGCCGTGATGACCGTGATCTATCTGATCCGGGCTTTTGTCAAGGTGTTTCTTGGTGATACTAAAATGGAGCACGTTCCTCATGAGGGCAGCGGAACCATGGTGTTTTCCGTTACACTGCTGGCTGCGCTCTCCATTTTGAGCGGCCTTCTGATTTATTACCCGGCGGGGCTTGTGAACGCAATTGTGCAGCAAATGGCGGTGATCGTAAAATGAACGGACTCCTTCTTCTTTGGATGATACTTCTTCCGGCGGCCTTCGGAGTTCTTGCGCTGCTGGCACCGGAAAAGTTCAAGGGCGGCAAGGAAGCAGCCCTACTGCTTGGGTTTGCCGGAAACGTAATTCTTGGCATCATCGCATACGGGAAAGAATTGGTTTTCGTACGGCCATTTGCCGGTTTTGAGATCGATTTTTCCTTGAAGCTGAATCAATTCAGCGTCTTGATACTCATTAGTGCCGCCGTTTTGTCATTCCTTACGGCTTTGTACACCACCGTGTTTATGAAAGGAAAGACCGGAACCAGGCTGTTTTACGCGTGCATGCTGTTCACCATGGCGTTTGTTAACGGCGCATTGCTGGCCAACAACCTTACGGTAATGCTTTTCTTCTGGGAAGGCATTTTGGCTACCATGTTCGTTATGATCATGCAGGGTGGCAAAAAAGCTTATAAGACTTCTGTCAAGGCGTTGGTCATCGCCGGCCTTACCGACCTTTGCCTGATGCTTGGCATCGGCCTTACAGGACACCTTGCAGAAACGCCGGTAATAGATCAGATCCGCATTCCCATCGCCGGATGGGGAATGCTGGCATTTATCCTGCTGATGGTGGGCGCCATTTCGAAGGCGGGTTCCATGCCCTTCCATACATGGATTCCCGATGCGGCGGACGACGCGCCCATGCCTTTCTTGTCTTTTCTTCCTGGCGCACTTGCGAAGCTGCTGGGTATTTACCTTCTGACCAGGGTTTGCCTGAATTTGTTTGAGTTTCATAGCGGTTCGCCCATGAGTTGGCTCCTTATGGTCATAGGCGCAGCCGCCATGATCTTTGCGGCAATGATGGCCCTTGTGCAAACGAATTTTAAGCGTCTTTTGTCCTACTGTGCCATCAGCCAGGTAGGGTACATGATCATGGGCATCGGCACAGGTTTGCCCGGCGGCATCGCGGGTGGCGTTTACCTCATGCTGAACGATGCCGTGTATATGTGCTGCTTGTTCTTTGCAGCGGGCGTCGTGGAAAAGCAGGCTGGGACCACAGACCTGAATAAAATTGGCGGGCTTGGCAAAAAGATGCCTGTTACATTCATCTGCTTTATCGTGGCAGCGGCCTCCATGGCAGGCTTCCCGCTTACTGGCGGCTTTTTCTCAAAGGATATGATTTTTGACGCGGCCATAAACACCAGCGTGATTGTGTACATTGCCGCCGCCGCCGGCTTTTTCTTCACCGCCGTTTCCCTCCTGAAGCTTACCCATGCCGCTTTCCTTGGCAAGACAGCAAAGGGAACCGAAAAGGTCAAGGAAGCGCCAGCTCTCATGCTCATCCCCATGATCGTGCTGGCCGTGGCCAGCCTGGTGCTGGGCTTTGGCAGGAACTTCATGGAAAGCCAAGTGCTTCAGCCGGTTCTTGGAGCAGCTGCTACGAATATCGGCGGTGGGATCAACTGGCTGCTTGCTGGGATTTCCGTGATATTGCTGCTCCTGGCTGTATGGGACCACTACCGCGGCTTCAAAAGAACCGGCGCAGGGCTTTCTTCGGCAGACCATTATCGTGGCGCGCCGGTGCTGAAAACTGTTTATGGCTGGGCGGAGAAAAAATACTTTGATCCCTATTACCTGGGCGGATATCTGATCCGGGGCTACGCAACGCTGTCACTCAAGATCAACGATGGGATCAGCTGGTTTTACGATGTTGCTCTGGTGCGCTTTGTGGGCTGGCTTTCCATGCTTGTCAAGTGGGCGCACAACGGCAGCCAGTCGCGCTATGTGCTTTGGATACTGACTGGTGTAGTAGCGGTCACCGCTATGTTCCTCTTGTCTATGTAAGCCGGAAGCTTTACGTCTTAGCGCAAATTGTAGGAGGGAAGTTAAGTGCCGCTTCTATTTATAGCGATACCCCTTGCGGCGATAGTGGTCCTGAATGTTTTTTATACAATGATCGACCGCCGGGCCGCCATGTGGGCAGGTATGGGCGTTGGACTTTTCCAGCTTGTATATGCCGGCATTGATGTGGCCCGCTGCATAAACACCGGGGCCGCCATCAGGTCCGACTTTTTCGCTTCCTTTACGGTGGACTTGTTCAGCGCCGTGGTTCTTGTAATCATCGGGCTCATCTCCTTCATCACGCTGATTGTGGCAGGAGCCACGGTGCATACATCCCGTTTCAACTTCGGCAGCTCCGTGCTGCTTTTGATAATGGGTATGAACGGCGTGGTGATGGTTACAGATGTGTTCAGCCTGTATGTGTTCATTGAGGTGACGGCGTCCGCCTCGTTCCTTTTGATCGCCATCAACAAAAAGCGTGACGAGTTGGAAGGTGCTTTCAAGTATTACATGATGTCGGCTGTAGCCACCATCATGATGTTGATCGCAATTGCGCTTTTGTTCGCCCTGACGGGGGACACCTCCTTCGCCGCCATTTCAGCTTATGTGCAAGCCCACCGGGAAGCCCAGCCTGTTGCGCTGATTATTGCCTTCATTCTGTACACCGTGGCGCTTTCCATCAAGTCCGGCGTGGTCCCCTTTCATACCTGGGTGCCGGACGCCCACTCCTCCGCGCCTTCGCCCGTGTCTGTGATGCTTGCCGGTGTGGTCATCAAGGTATCCGGCGTTTACGCGCTGATGCGCATCTACCGGGACGTGTTTTTGAACAACCCCGCTCTGGGCAGCGTGCTTGCCATACTGGGCCTTCTGTCTATCGCGGTAGGTGCGCTGGGAGCCATTGGGCAGACCGATATCAAGCGGATGCTGGCGTTTTCAAGTGTCAGTCAGATCGGGTATATAATACTTGGGGCTTCCACCGGCTCCGCATTGGGATTTGTCGGCGCCGTGATGCACTTTTTCAATCATGCCACCTTCAAGTCGCTCCTGTTCGTGGACGCCGCGGCGATCCTGCATCAGACCGGCACCAGGGATATGGATCAGATGGGCGGCCTGGCACAAAAGATGCCGGTGACGGGTGTAAGTTCTGTTCTTGGGCTTTTGTCCATGGCTGGCATTCCGCCGTTATCGGGCTTCTGGAGCAAGCTTGTGATCGTGATGGCTGTATGGCAGGTTTCGCCTGGGTTGGCTATCGCAGCGCTTTGCTTAAGCGCTCTGACGCTAACTTACTTCCTGATTTTGCAGAAGAAGGTTTTCTTCGGCAAGGTGGCACCCAATATGCAGGATGTCAAGGAATGTGGCATCAGCATGCAGTTTGTGCAGGTGCTCCTGTCTGCCGTCAACGTTCTGGCCGGTATTCTGTTCCCGCTTCTGTTTGTGTTCTTCCAGGGCAAGGGCCTGATTTGACCGCTTCCTACGATTCGATGGAGAGTGATTTCGCTTGAACCTGACGGTGATGATTCTATTGCTTGCGGCCTGGTGGTTTCCGCCATGGTGTGCATTATGATAAGGGACCTGCTGAAGGCTTCCATCGCTCTTGCGGTGGTAAGCGCGATTCTTGCCATCATCCTGTTCCTGCTTAGCGCACCTTTGGCGGCCGTGTTTGAACTTTCCGTCTGCGCGGGGCTGATAACGGTGGTCTTTATCAGCGCCATCAGTATGACGCGGCTTCGGAGCAAGGAAGAGGTCGCGCAGATGGAAAAGGAAAGGCGCAAGCGGTTTGTGCTGCTGCCTGTCATCCTGATCGTTCTGCTGGCTGGTGCGCTGTTTGCCATCTGGCCGCATCTGAACGCGCTGATCCCATACAACGCAGCACCGCTTGGCACGGCCACGGAGCAGAACTTCTTTTGGAACAAGCGGCAGGTGGATCTGCTGGGGCAGATCATTATCATACTTGCCGGGGTGTACGGCGTGCTGATCTTTTTCAAGGAGCGTGACGTGAAATGACGCTGCTATTTACCCTGTTTATCATTGCCGCGCTGCTTCTGCTGGCCATAGGCTTTTACAGCATGGTGGTGACACGCAACCTTATGCGGATCCTGATCTCAGTGGAAATACTCGTAAAGGCAGTGACGCTGCTTATGATCGGCGCCGGCTATATGACCGGGAACATGGCCGCCGCCCAAGCGTATGTTGTATCGATCATTGTTATTGAGGTCATGGTACTGGTGGTGGCGGTGGGCATCCTCTTTGGGGTGTACAAGGCCAATGGCACGCTTGATACCAAGAAATTAAACAATTTGAAAGGGTAGCTGCTTCTTAAGCAACAATAGGAACAGCTTGCGATATTGGAGGCCGATTATGCAAACCATACTACTGGCTCCGCCCGTCACTTTTCTGATTTGTCTTGTACTTTCCATGGGTGTATCCGCCTTATCCAAGCGGGTGGCGGCCCGGGGCGTGGATTCCCAAAGGAAGGAAAATGCTTACGCATGCGGCGAGGACATGGCGGAAAACCAGGGCCAGCCCGATTATTCTCAGTTTTTCAAGTTCGCCTTCTTCTTTACCATCATGCACGTAGTCGCTCTGGTGGTGGCTACAGATCCCGGCGGGCTAACCCTTACGTCTGCCGTCTATCTTGGGGTGACGGTGCTGACATTGTTCATGCTCTTGAGGAGGTAACAAGATGACGACGGTAGACAGAATCGTCACATGGGCCAGAGGCAAATCCCCCTGGATTATCCACTTCAATTCCGGCGCCTGCAACGCCTGCGATATTGAGGTGCTGGCAGCCCTTACGCCAAGGTACGACGTGGAGCGCTTCGGTGTTCAATTGAAAGGCTCGCCAAGGCACGCCGATGTTTTGATCTGCTCCGGGCCGGTCACGATGCAGCAGCGGGAGCGTTTGCTGACGATATATGAGCAGATGCCCGAACCCAAGTTTGTGGTGGCCGTAGGTACCTGTGCCTGCTCGGCAGGCGTGTTTGAAGGCTGCTATTGCGTGGAGGGCGGTATAGACGCGGCCATCCCGGTGGATATGTATATCCCGGGCTGCCCGGCCAAGCCTGAAGCGATCATCGACGGGGTCGTCAAGCTTTTGAAGAAGCTCAAGCCATAGCGGGGGAGGCGGAAATAATGGAAAACGAGGCCATCGTACTGGAAAAGCTGAAGGAACGGTTTCCCGGGCTGGATACGGCGCAGGCTGTAAAATCAACCCGCAGGATCTATTTGAGCGTGCCGGAAGACATTTTCATGGATGTTATGGCGTTTGCAGCCAAGGATTTGGTGTTTGACCACCTGCTAACCATTACCGGGCTGGACACGGGTGAGTGCTTTGAATTCATCTATCATGTATCCAATCCGGATGGTATTCTTTTGAATCTGAAGCGCAAAGCCAAAAGGGAGGATCCCGTTGTCATTCCTTCCGTGCTGCCCATCTTTCAGGGAGCGACCTTTTACGAACGGGAAGTGGAAGGAATGCTTGGCGTAAAAGTGGACGGGCTTCCCGAGGGCAGGCAGTATCCTCTGCCCGATAACTGGCCCCAAGGCCAGTACCCCTTGCGCAAGGATTGGACGCCGCCTAAAAAGGGCGATCAGGAGTAGGAGAGGCGAGAATGGACAAGTTTGTTGTACCACTGGGTCCGCAGCACCCCGCGCTGGAAGAGCCGGAAAGCTTCAGCCTGCTCCTGGAAGGGGAGCGGGTGGCTGCTGCCGCCGTGAATTTGGGTTATAACCACAGAGGCATGGAAAAGGCTGCCGAAAGCAGGACGTATATACAGGATATTTATCTACTGGAGCGAATTTGCGGCATTTGTTCCCACTCCCATTCCACCTGTTATGTGCAGACTGTGGAAGCGCTGGCAGGTGTGGAAGTGCCAAGGCGTGCGCTGTACTTACGCGCACTGATCGGCGAACTGGAGCGCGTGCACAGCCATCTTCTCTGGCTGGGCATCGCCGGGCATGAGATCGGCTTCATGACGCTGTTCATGTATGCGTGGAAAGACCGGGAGATCGTGATGGACATCCTGGAGATGCTCACCGGCAACCGGGTCAACTATGGCATGAACACACTGGGCGGCGTGCGCAGGGATATTACACCTGAGCAGGCGCAAAAGGTTCTGGAGGCTCTGGATCAGCTGCAGGCCCGCACGGAGTATTATCAAAAGACTGTATTGGATGAGCAGACCGTCATACTGCGGCTTTCTGGGGTGGGCAAGCTTTCCAGGGAAGACGGGCTGAGGTTTGGGGCTGTAGGGCCGGTGCTCCGGGCATCCGGCGTCGCCAGGGACGTCCGCAAGGATGACCCCTACGGCATCTATAGCGAATTGGATTTCAAAGTGATCACGGACGAGCATGCCGATGTGTTTGGTAGAACGGTTGTACGTGTTCTGGAATTGATGGAAAGCTATAAGATTTGCCGTCAGGTCATCAAGGAAATGCCCGACGGGCCTCTTACTGTAAAGGTACCCAGCAGGATTCCGGCGGGCGAGGCTGTCAGCCGTTATGAAGCGCCACGGGGCGAGGACCTGCATTATGTCCGCTCCAACGGCACCGACAAGCCGGAACGCGTAAAGGTGCGCGCACCAACGCTGGCCAACTCTGCCGCGGTCGCGCATATGATCGCCGGCGGGTACCTGGCCGATGTTCCCATTATCATCGCGGCTATTGATCCGTGCTTCTCCTGCACCGACAGAATGATCAAGGTTCAGGATGCCTCTTCCGGCAAGGAAAGCATATTCAACTGGGAGGGGCTGCGCAAGTACAGCATCGACTGGTATGGGAAGCAGGGCATCGATATGCAAAATGTTCGCTTGAGGAAAGGGGATTGATTGCCGTGTGGCTTGCCCTGTTCCACATTATTATTTTTCCCGGTTTTCTGTTTCTCACTGTTATCTCCCTGGTATTTGAGTTTGCAGACAGAAAACTGTACGCCCGGCTGCAAAACCGTGTGGGACCGCCCTGGTACCAGCCGCTGGCCGATTTGATTAAGCTTTTATCCAAGGAAACGGTGATCCCCAGGGAGGCGGATTCAAGGCTGTTCAACCTGATCCCTGTGTTTGCACTGGCCTCCACCGCCGCTGCGTTTTTGTATATCCCAATCTGGAGCACTCATTCGCTGCAGCCTTTTGACAGCGACCTCATCGTGGTGATGTATTTTCTCACCATCCCCACCATGGCGTTTTTTCTGGCGGGCTGGTTCTCTACCTCCCTATATGCCGAAATTGGCGCCATACGGGCCATGACGCAGCTTTTCGCCTATGAGGTACCTTTTTACATGGCGCTGCTTGGCCCCGCGCTGCTGGCCGGCACCTGGTCCATCAGCGGCATGGCGGTTTTCTATCATGAAAATCCCTGGCTGATCCTTGTGAATCTGCCGGGCTTGCTGGTATCCATCTTTGCTGCGCAGGGCAAACTGGAGCGGGTACCTTTCGACATCCCCGATGCGGAAACGGAAATCGTGGGCGGTACCTTTACCGAATATTCCGGAAGGCTGCTTGCGTTTTTCAAGATGACGATCAATGCTGAGATGGTTGTCGTTTCTGCGCTCATCGCCGCCATATTCTTCCCCCTGTTTATCCATGACAACGCGCTGCTGGGCTTTTTGCTGTTCCTTGTAAAGGTCTTCGGCGTGGTGTTTTTGCTGGCGCTGATGCGGGCTGCCCTGGCCAGGTTCCGCCTGGACCAGATGATCAGCTTTTGCTGGAAGGTGCTGGCGCCTATATCTATTTTGCAAATATTGATTGACCTTATCGTCAAAGGAGTTCTGTTCACATGAAAACCCTGGGAAAAATGGTTCCCTACCTGATGGAAATGATGATCAAAAAATCCGATACGGTATTGTATCCTTCCGTCGCAGCGAAGGTTCCTGAAAACTTTCGCGGTGCTCTGAAATTTGACAGCGAAAAATGTGTGGGCTGTAAGCTGTGTATGCGCGTATGCCCCAGCAATGCCATCACCATTGAAAAGGTTGCCGACAAACAGTTCAAGGCTACTGTGCAAATGGACAAATGCATTTATTGCGGCCAGTGCGTGGATTCCTGCAACAAGGACGCGCTGAAGAACACCACCCAATTTGAGCTCGCCAGCTCTGACAAGGCGTCGCTGAAGGTGGATATCTGATTGGATACCATCTATGACTTTTTAAAGGACAGGTTCATGGATGCGCAGAAGCTGGCGGTGCTTGGCGCCGGTTCAACGCTTCGCGGGGACGATGCCGCAGGCATGCGTGTTGTGGAGGAATTGCAGGCCGAATTTGACCTGATGCAATATCCGAAACTTTTGCTTTGCCCAGGCGAAACGGCTCCGGAAAACTACAGCGGAAAGATCAGACAGTTTCGCCCCACCCATTTTTTGGTGATAGACGCAGCGGATGTGAACGCGCCGCCGGGAAGCATTATGGAGATCCGGCCGGAGGACGTAGGCGGCCCCACATTTTGCTCCCACATGCTGCCCCTGCGCGTTATGATCCGTTATCTTGCGCAGGAAACGGGAACTGATGTGACACTGCTTGGTATCCAGCATAAGAGCATCGAGTTTGATACCGGGATGACGGATGAGGTGCAGGCGGCCGTGAATGAAGTGTCATGCGCACTCAAACGTGTCATCCGGGAAATTTTCACCGAGGAATAGTTATCAGCCTGCAATAAGCGTATAGAGCCCGTATCCCTTCCCGCCGTACGGCGGAGTTGGGATGCGGGCTTTTTATGTGCATCTTAATGGAATCTTTATCCGCCGCATTCCTACTTTAATGCTCCCTTTATCTGTATCGCAGTATAATGGGCGCTGTGCCTTGATGAAGAACGCTTCAATTTTCCATCGCGGCAAGAAAACCGCATGGAAGGCATCCGCCCGGCGCACAATGCTATTTATGCATGATTCCGGGCAGGCGGAAAGAAACGATGGATAAGAAAAGGGTGAAAAAATCATTCCCATGGAAAAGGTACGTAATCAGATAGAGCCTGTGGCCATCGGCAGGGAGCTGCAGAAATTCCCCGTTTCCAAGGTGTATGAAGCGCTTTTATCAAACCCTCAGGGATTGAGCGGACAGGAGGCACAGGTACGCCTTGAGAAATACGGAAAGAATGTTCTGCAGGAAAAAAAGGGACAGTCGGTCTATATCAAATTTTTGCTGAATTTCACCCACACGATGGCTTTGCTATTATGGCTGGGCGGCATTGTAGGCTTTGTGGCCAAGCTGCCCGAGCTGGGCGTGGCCATTTGGCTTGTGAACATCATCAACGGACTATTCAGCTTCTGGCAGGAGTTCCGTGCTGGCAAGGCTACTGAAGCACTGAAAAAGCTGCTTCCCTCCTACTCCCGCGTATTGCGTGACGGCCAGGAGCAGCGTGTCCTTTCGGAAGATCTTGTGCAGGGGGATATCCTGCTCCTTTCCGAGGGCGACCGCATTTCCGCGGACTGCCGTCTGGTGGAGGACAGTGACCTGCAGGTAAACCAGTCCACGCTGACCGGCGAATCCAATCCTGTGCATAAGGCCATGGATGAGGTGCTTCGCGACGACCTTAGCCAATCAGAAAAGCCGAACATGGTTTTCGCGGGCACCAGCGTCGCAGCGGGGACAGGAAAGGCTGTTGTTTTCGCCACCGGCATGAACACGGAATTTGGCAAAATCGCAGGCCTTACCCAAACGCTGAAGGAAGAAAAAAGCCCTTTGCAAAAGGAACTGGACAGGCTGACGAAGTTTGTCACCGTCCTTGCCGTAGCGATCGGCGTAGCTTTCTTCGTGGCGTCCATCCTGTTTGTGGAAACCGAACTTCCGGTGGCGATCATATTCGCCATGGGTATGATCGTGGCCTTCGTGCCGGAAGGGCTTTTGCCCACCGTTACACTGTCGCTGGCCATGGGCGTGCAGCGCATGGCCAAGCGGAACGCATTGATCAAGCGGCTGTCCGCTGTGGAAACGCTTGGCTCCACCACAGTGATTTGCACCGACAAGACCGGTACGCTCACCCAGAACGAGATGACCGTAAGCAATGTCTGGATCGACGGGCAGTCTTTGGATGTGACCGGAATCGGGTATGCAGCCGCCGGGAAGATCACCGTGGGGAACAAGGAAGTATCTAATGATGATGCGCACCTGAGGCAGATGCTGACGGCGGCGGGCCTGTGCTGTAACGCACGGTTGCTTCCACCGGAGCATGAGGGAGCCCGCTATACGGTGCTGGGCGATCCCACCGAGGCTGCGCTGCTGGTGCTGGCGCAAAAGGGCGGCATTAGTCTGGATGAGGAAAGCCGCCGCACGCCAAGGCTTCGGGAACTGCCCTTTGATTCCAGGCGCAAGCGCATGACCACCATCCATCCTGTTCCCGGGGAGGATGGCCGCATCGCCTATGTGAAAGGCGCGCCCAAAGAGGTGGCGGAGCTGTGTACTTCCATGATGCAATCTGGCAGGCAGATGCCCATGACCGATGAGGCCAGGGCAAGGATCATGGCTGCAAATGACCAGTATGCCATGAATGGCCTGCGCGTGCTGGCAATCGCCACCCGTGGGCTGAACAGGGATTCGGGACTGCCCATTGCCTTGAGCGCATACACCCCTGAACTCATCGAGCGGGATATGACTTTCCTGGGCCTTGTGGCGATGGTGGACCCGCCCCGTGAGGAAGTGGCCAAGGCCGTGGAAAAGTGCCACCATGCCGGGATCCGCATCATCATGATCACAGGCGACTACGGCCTTACCGCCGAGAGCATCGCCCGCCGTATAGGCATCGTAAAGGGCGGCCATCCCCGCATCATCACCGGCGTCGACCTGGAGAATATGAGTCAGGACACGCTGAAGGACGCGCTGAAGGATGAAGTGATCTTTGCGCGTGTTGCCCCCGAGCAAAAACTGCAGGTCGTAAGCGCCCTGCAGGAGATGGGGCATGTGGTTGCTGTGACGGGCGATGGCGTAAACGATGCGCCGGCACTGAAAAAGGCGGATATCGGCGTAGCGATGGGCATCAGCGGCACGGATGTAGCCAAGGAAGCCGCCGATATGATTTTGACAGACGACAATTTTGCCTCCATCGTAGGTGCGGTGGAGGAAGGGCGGGCCGTATATAACAATATCCGCAAGTTTGCCATGTATATCTTCACCAGCAATATGCCTGAAGCCGTGCCCGTGGTATTCTACCTGTTCTCCCGCGGGTTGATCCCCCTGCCGCTGACCATCATGCAGGTGCTGGCCATCGACCTTGGCACAGACATGGTGCCGGCTATCGCGCTGGGTGTGGAGCCGCCGGAGGAAGGCAGCATGGACCAGCCTCCCCGTTCGCAAAAAGAACCGCTTGTCAATGGTAAATTTATGATGAGAGCCTTGCTTGGGTATGGTATGATAGAGTCACTGGCAGCAATGGCGGCATTCTTCTTCGTTTATTGGCAAAAAGGCTGGACTGGCTTGCCCCTTGCGGATACCGGAATCGTTTATCAGACAGCGACTGCCATGACCCTGGCGGCAATCGTGTTCACGCAAATAGGAGCCGTGTTCGCCCGCAGAACGGACCGCGTTTCCATTTTCAGGATCGGGTTCTTTACCAACCGTCTGATTTTGCTGGGTATAGCGGTGGAACTTGCGCTGCTTTGCCTTCTTACCTATGTTCCGTTCTTCCACAGCCTGTTCAATACGGCGCCTTTGAACCTTTCGCAATGGGGCTTTTTGATCCTTTGGACACCGTCCGTGCTGCTGGTGGACGAGATCAGAAAGGCCATGATACGCAAACGCGGGAAGCGGCGCTTGGGGAATACCTGAGCGCGTACAAGGAGGAAATCATATGAGAATCATTGTCGTGGGCTGCGGCCGCATAGGATCGGGACTGGCGATGACGCTTTGCCGCAGCGGCCATGCCATCACCGTCATTGATTCGGACGTTGCGGCGTTTGAACGGCTCGGCCCGTCCTTCAAGGGTGTAAAGGTGGAAGGCGTGGGTTTTGACAAGGAAGTACTTTCCCGCGCGGGGATAGAGCGTGCCGATGCGCTTGCGGCGTTTACTACAAGCGACGAGGCCAATGCGGTCATTGCAAGGATGGCCAAAAATGTTTTCCGCGTACCCAGCGTTGTGGCGCGGCTGTATGATCCGGGCAAGGCTGATATCTATCACAGGCTTGGGATTCAAACCATTTCCGCCGTCAACCTGGGCATCCGCAGGGCAGTGGAGATGCTATGCTACACGCCTCTCAACACGGTTTTCAGCTTTGGCGACGGCGACGTGGACATTGTTCAGATCGAGGTCCCGCCGCTGCTTGTTAAGCGTACGGTCAATGACCTGACAGTGCCGGGGGAGATTCATGTGGTCTCAATCTGCCGCAGCAACAAGACTATTTTGCCCACCTTGGGAACGGCTTTTGCCAAGGATGATATGCTTTATCTGGCTGTGGCTGCAAGGGCAAGCGGACGGCTGAAACGGCTGCTGGATCTTGGCGATGGAAAGGGGATGTGACGCGATGAAAGTGATAATCGTTGGCGGCGGTCAGGCCGGAACCTATTTGGCTACGCTGCTTTTGGCCCGTGGGCATCAGGTGATTTTGATCGAGGAACGTGAGGCGCGGCTGCCCGCCATATTGCGTGATCTGCCCAAAGAAGTAGTTGTCATCGGCAGCGGCACAGACCCCAAGGTACTGGAATCCGTGAATATTCAAGAAGCTGATGTATTGGCAGCCGTGACGGGCGCCGATGAAACAAACCTGGTGGTGGCCACGCTGGCCCGCATGGAATACGGCGTGCGCCGCGTGGTGGCCAGGGTGAACAACCCCAAGAACGCGTGGCTTTTCACCCCGGAGATGGGGGTAGACGTGGGGCTGAACCAGGCCGACATGATCGCGCACCTGGTAGCGGAAGAGCTGTCGCTGAATGATATGGCGATGCTGCTGGAACTGCACCGGGGTCAGTTTTCCCTGGTAGAAAAAACGGTATCGTCTTCTTCAGCTGTCGTAGGCAAAACACTGCGGGAGATTAAAATGCCCAAGGAATGCGTACTGGTTGCGGTGATCCGCGATGCACAGCTGCTGATTCCCAGGGGTGATACCATGCTGCTGGGCGGCGACAAGGTGATGGCAATCACCGATGTGAACCATCTGCAGGAGCTTTCTGAACAGCTGGGCGGTAAAAAATGAACTGTTCAGATCACAGCGGACGAATGATTTGACGAGCAAAGAGACCGAAAGAAGCAAATATCTTCTTTCGGTCTCTTTTTTACTCTTTTAGGATGATTTGCGCTCTTTTATTGTCCCAGCAATTCCTGCGAGGCCTGATAGCCGATACCCTCCGGCAAAGGCAGCTCTTCCTCTTCCTGACGGCCCTGCTTGAGCAGCGTAAGCCGGCCTACGGAAACCTCGTAGGCAGTTTTGTTGAGCACCGTACCGTCGGCCAATTGCTTTTGGTAGGCCCGGCTTTGGAACCGTCCCTGCACCTGTACATGGTCGCCCACCTGCAGATGGCTGGCAAAGCGTGCTGTGCGGCCCCAGGTGATGCAGGGGATGTAGTCGCTTTTACCATAGGCGCGGTTTACAGCCAGCATCAGATCGCAAATTTCCCTGCCAAATGGCGTGGTTCGGTAGGATGGTGCTTTGCAAAGTGCGCCGTAAAGCTGCACCTGGTTGGGGTTTTGCAGCTCTTCCGGATTTAGCAGCCGCTGCACAAAGCCGGTGATGAGCAGCCGGCCCGCGCCTTCCACCACCTTGTTGTAGCTTCTTAGCTGGCCTTCCAGCGCCAAGGGCGTGCCGGGCTCCAGCGCTTTGTTTTCCATCAGCCGTTCGCTGATGGTGATGGGAAGAAGGTCTTCCGCGCCCGACAAACGCGGCACGGACAGGGTGGCATAATAGAATTGTTCCGCAAATACCTCATGACCATAAACAGGATGGGTTGCCAGCGTGCCGCCTAAACGTAACAGGTTGCCCGTTTCTTCCATTG
>JAEZJP010000152.1 GCA_023415715.1 Bacillota bacterium | reverse complement strand
CGACGGGGCGGAACTTAACCCCGTGAACATTCCCCTGCTTCTTGAGGAAGCCGCGGGCCGCGCGCGGCCTTTGTATGCGGATAAGGGCGTTACCCTCACAGTTCAGGCAGATGATGGCGTATGGCAGGGCGACGAAGCTCTTTTACTGCTCATCGCAGGGAACCTGTTGCAAAACGCGCTCACTGCCAGCAGTCCCGGCGGCACGGTCACGCTTCGGGGTGCGCCCGGTCTGCTATCCGTTGCGGATGCGGGCATCGGCATGACACAGGAACAGCTTCAAAGGGCATGCGATCCGTTTTACAAGGCGGACAAGGCCCGCACCCGCAAGGCCGGCGGCGCGGGGTTGGGCTTGACGCTGGTCAAGCAGGCGTCTGCACTGCTGGGCGCGCGGTTGCAGCTCGCATCCAGGCCAGGTGAAGGCACCACCGCCAGCCTCATCTTTGACAACTCCGTTACAACAACGTGAATACTCCGCAATGCAGTTACAGGTAGAATGAAGCTAACAATTGCGGAAGGAGAAGCATCATGCAATCAAAAGCAAATAAAAGACAGACCGTATGGGTGCTGCTGATAGCCTTCGTATTGATTGCCCTATGTTTAGGTGGCCTCTGGACCTACATACAAAGCGCAGATGCGGAGACTGGTGTTACGGAAACTTCCCTGGCACAAATCCCCGGAGAGGATGAGATCACCATCACCATGGAAAAGTACGACAACTTCCCCCCGCATCAGGAAACTAAAGGTTTCAGAATCTGGACCCAGGGATTCGGGCTGATGCAAATAGAAAAGGACCGGCTTGAGGCCATGAAGGAAGCATACGCAAATGGCGCGCGACCCAAGGAACCGGCCCCTACACTGCCTAAAAACAACACATTGGCCATACTTCCCCTTGATCCAAAAAGCTTTGACGGTGAAACGGAATATTACTTTCTACCACAGTCGATGCTGGGTGACGAGCAGTTATTGCAGCTCATTGATTATGGTGAGAAAACAGGAAAGCCCTTCTCCGCGGAAACGCTGACCGTGAAAAACAGCATGCGGGGCAGCGATTCCATGACAAGCCGCCAGTTTTCCTCGGGTGAACTGGGACGCTATACAAACCTTTCGCAGCGCGCCATACAGGAAGGGCTTGAAAGGCCGGAAATCACCGATCCCGATCCTTCAAAACCCCTCTCTGGCATCGCTTACATCCCCATGAACACGTATGCGTATGGCATAGAGATGTTCGCCCTCTACCCTCTCCGGGAGCTTACCGACGAAGAGCTGCTGCAGGATTTTTACACACTCCGCATGGATAAAGGGATCACCCTTTTGAACCCGGCGGAGGAAGCGGATTTGAATCCGGCGGACGATGCCCAAAGAATACGCGCGTTGCTCACCGATATAATGCAGATGCCCGCTTCGGCCAAAATGACGCTCCTGGGCTACAGGCACATGGATGCAACAGGAGAAGTCCGCTGCTACGCAACCTTTGAATCCGCCAGGATCAACGGCAAGAAAACAGATTATTCCGTAAACATCGATCTGGCCGCCTGGACGCCCCTGTACCTTGACCAGTATGTGGATGACCTGGCCTACCCGGTTGACACCATAGACGTGGAACCCATTCCGCCAAATGTGGACTTACATGACACCCGCTGGTCGGATATCGCCACCCAGGCGGTTGCAAAGTGCGCCGCCAATCCTATTGATCGCGCGGAGGCGGAAGGCTTTTCATATATCGGGAACGAAGGGCAGGCATGCACGGATATCAGCGTGATATTGAAAAACTGCGACACCTATCATGTGGTGGTGCGCTTATCAGACGGCATGGTGTTCACCGTGCAGCTCATGCACAAGGGACAGGGTGAGGCGGATATCACATGGTGACCCGTCTCCCCTTTGCGATAAACGGAAAGGAGAAGCTCCATGCAGTCAAAAGCGAACGGAAGACAGACCCTTTGGGTGCTACTTGCGGCCTTTGCACTGATTGTTCTTTGCATCGGAGGCCTGTGGGCCTATGTGAAAAACGCGGATGCGGAAACTGGGATACAGGAGGCAAGCCTGGCGGAACTGCCCGTGGAGGATGGGATAATGATCACCATGGAGAAGTACGACAACTATCCTCTGGCATCCGATGGAGGAAATTTCGGCTGGGAACTGGGTAAAGCACTGATCCCGAGCGAAATCAAGCGTTTGAAGGAACTGACTGAAGCTTACGCGGAAGGGATACGGCCCAAGGAAAAAGCCCCCTTTCTTCCAGGCGAAGGAAGCTTTGCCATCATCCCGCTTGATCCCAAAGAATATGCCGGCATGACGGAATACTTCATACTTCCTGAAGCCGAACTCAGCGACCAGGAATTGCTGATGCTCATCGATCATGGAGCGGATATCGGCACGCCTTTTACTGAGGATACCTTGACTACAAAAAACTGCATGCGGGGAAACAATACAAACACCAACCGCTTCTTATCAGCAGGCGAAAGCGAAAGGCGGGACATCCTTTTGCGCCGTGTCATGATGGAAGGCCTGCGTGCCATATCCCCCGAACCAACCATCCAAACGCTTCCCGTTTCCGGCGTTGCCGGCATTCGCCTGAACCCCGATAAGTTCAGCAATATGGATGCATTCCATTTATATCCCATCCGGGAATTGACGGATGAGGAGCTTTTGCAGTCGCTTTATCTGGACTACATGGACGGATATACCTACCTTGGCCCCTCCAGTAAAAATGGTCTGGATCCGACAGCAGATGAGGAACGGATGCGCTCTTTTCTTATGGAGACCATGGGCATGCCCATGGCTGCGGAAAACACCAAACTATCCTATAAGCAAAAGACCGCCACCGGCGAAATCCACCTGCATGCCTATTTCAAAACTGCCCTCATCAATGGCAGGGAAACCGAATATAAGGTCATCCTGCAAAAATCAAGCGGAGACATACTGTACGCTTTACGGCTTACCTCCAATCTTGCCAATCCCTACAGCATCAACACCGCTGATCCGCCTAAGCCTCAGGTTAACCTGAATGATCCCAAATGGAAGGATATAGCCAAAGAAACCGTATCGAAGCTCACCCAAACACCAATTACAAGTGCGATTGTTTACGATGTCTTTTTCATGGGCGACGACAGGGAGCCTGCTGTTCAAGTCAACGTCAATTTGGAAAACGACAGCTCGTACGATGTCTATATTTTGCTTTCAACCGAAAAGGCGGCTTCCGCACAGTACTTTCATTACGATTTTAAACTGATCAATGACTATATTTGGTAGGCCATCTTGCACATGCCATATGCATTTGAAAGGAGAAATCCCATGCAATCAAAAGCGAACGGAAAACAGACCCTTTGGGTGTTTGCGATCGCCATCATATTGATATCTCTTTGCATAGGCGGGCTCTGGGCCTATATACAAAATGCCGATGCGGAAATAGGCATGCATGAAGTGGCAGTGGCAGACTTGCCCAAAGAGGAAAATACCTTCATCACCTGGGAAAAGTACGACAATTTTCCGCCGCTTCTTGAAACTGAGGATGACAGCAAGTGGAACAGCGGCTTTGGGCTGATGCGCAATGAAAAGGAAAGGCTTGAAAGCCTGAAAGCGGAATATGCAAACGGCAGGCGGCCCGACGTGGCCGCACCTACGCTGCCGGCAGAGACCGGCTTTGCCATCCTGCCCCTTGACCCCGCAAGTTTCGGAGGCATAACAGAATATTACTTTCTGCCGGAAGCGCTTTTGACAGACGAACAGCTTGTGCAATTGATCGCTTATGGTGAGGAGAAGGGCACGCCCTTTACTGCCAATACGCTGACAGTCAAAAACAGCACACGGGGCAATAATGATTACCTTGTCAACCGGCTGTTTTCCGCCGGGGAAAGGGAAAGGCTGCTCACCCTCGGCCGAAGGTGTATGGAAGAAGGCCTGGCTCCCGATCCCAAAGCAGAGCCCGCATTATCCCTGCCTGTTTCCGGCGTTATGTATGTTCCCTTAATCCTAGGGCCGGAAGGCGGCGCCGACGAATTCACCCTCTATCCCTTGCGGGAGCTGACAGATGATGAGCTTCTTTTCCAGGCGTACAGCGATTACAAAGCTGCCGCAAAAAAGTATACTTGGCTGGACGCTTCGAAAGAAGAAGGCTTTACCCCCAGAGAGGACAATGCGTGGATGCGCTCCCTGCTGGAGGATATATCCCGCATGCCCCTGTCGGCCAGCCACACCCGCAGTTCCTATATCCGCAAAGAGGCCACAGGGGTGACTCATCTGGTTGGCGTCTTCGAGACAGCCCTGGTGAACGGCAAAAAGACGGTATACAGTGTTACGGCCAGCTATCCGGACAGGCAGATTATGACTCTGATGGTCACATTAGACGATCAAAACAGCCCAGGGGATGATACTTCCCAAACGCCCGGAACCGAAGAGGACTTAAACGATCCCAAATGGGCGGAGCTGGCCAAAAAGGCTCTGGAAAGGATCGACTCAACCGTCATTGAGAAGGTGACAGCAGACTTTTTCATGACGGCGGATGGCGGGCGGATCCCCTGTATCCAGTACATTGTGAACATGAAGAACGGAGGCAGCTATGCATTAGCCATCCGCTTGACAGACGGTGGTATCAACTATATCCTGTATGCGCCCGTTGGCCCCGACCCCTTTGAATGGATCATGGCGAATCCGTTCTGACTACCGCGCGGGAAGTGAAAGCCGATATATGAAAGGAGAATGACCATGATGGCCAAAGGGAACAAAAAACAGACCCTTGCGGTGCTTCTGCTGTCCATGCTGCTGCTTACCCTTTGCACAGGCGGCTTATGGGCTTATGTGAAAAACGCCGATGCGGAAACGGGCGTTCAGGAAACCGCAGCAACGGAGCTGCCCAAGGAAGACGAAATTTCCGTCACCTGGGAGAAGTACGACAACTTTCCTCCAACCGGCAAGGAAGACGACCTGGAACAAAGGTTTATCGGAACAGGCCTTACCCAGGAGGAAAAGCGCAGGCTGCCCGCGCTGATAGAAGCGTATACGAATAAGAAAGGGCCGGCGCTGCGCTTCCCGGCCCGATCGCTGCCCGATGTGGACGGCTTGGCCATCGTACCGCTGGACCCAACCGACTATGCGGGTATGACGGAGTACTACATCCTGCCCGCAGAATCATTGGACGACCAGCAGATGATGCAGCTTATAGATTATAGCGCAAATAAGGGCGAAACGTTCACAGCCGATACGTTGAGCAGTAAAAATTGCATGCGGGGCGGCTATTCCCTATCCAACCGCTATTTGTCCGCAGGGGAGGATGAGCGCCATGAGATTCTCATCGACCGCATCTGCATGGATGGCCTTTGGCCGGATTCACCAGAACTGTCCATCTATAAAATGCCGGTGAAGGGCATGGTCAGCATTCATCTCAGACCTGATAAGCATAACGGTAAGGATGCGTTCCACCTCTATCCCATCCGGGAAATGACGGACGATGAGCTATTACAGTCTGCAAATCTAGATTTCACAGAGGGATACACCTACCTGAAACCTGCAGAAGATGAAAGCTTGAATCCGGCCAAAGACGCTGCAAATACACGTGCGATCCTGGAAGAATTCATGGGAATGCCCAAGGCTGCGGAAAATTACATGCTATCCTATAAGCGTAAGGATGCAACGGGTGAAATACGTCTGCAGTGCAATTTTAGAACAGCAGAGATCAATGGCATACGCACTTACTACTTTGCCATGATGGATCTTGAAACAGGCAGGTATCTTTCCCTAAACCAGTTCGCGCAGACCAAAACCACCGATATCGTCAATGCATTCAAATCTCAAATTCAAAAAGAAAAAGGACTGCCCGACAGCGAGATTCTGGATATCGCAGGAAAGCTGGTGGAGAGGGTAACAGACACAAAAATTCTTGACATCAGGTTGGCAGGCGTAAGCACCGATGATCCCGGCGACGAATATACGCTTGTTCAACCTGCCATGACAGTTCAAGCCGATTTGGAAGACGGAAGCCATTATTTGGTCCAAGTACATGTGTCCGACGGTGTGGTGGAAACTATGCGGTATTTTCTTGATGATTATGAAGCTCTATATGATTGGTAAAAGTAACGCCATAGAGGAATTTGGCATTACCTACCGATATGGTTTCCCTCCCATGCATAAAGCTTATAAAGATCTGTCCATATAAAAATTCCCTGCCTTTGCATCCATCCGATGACAAAGGCAGGGTGTTTATTTCTACCGTAAAGGTTATCATAGCGCATAGCCTAACACGCCTTGTACGATATGGAAACTTGTACATTGTTCTTGATGGCCAGCCACACCGGTGAAATATTGGAGGCAAGCGCAATCGCCTTTTGAACATCCGCAGCAGGAATATCCGCATTGCCCAAAGTGACCTCGGCATTGATTTTCTCCAGGGAGATGGGGTTTTCCCGCCTTATGCCTTCAGCCCGCATTTTGTACGCGGATACCGTATGCCCCATTCTGCGCAAAAGAAACACAATGGCCGTGCTGACGCACCCGGCAAAGCTTGTGAGCAGCAGCTCCAGGCCCAGATAGCCATCGCCGTCGCCCACCGGCGGCACATAATCGAAGGCAATCTCTTTGTCCGGCCGAAGATTGGTGGAAGCAAGGAACTTGACCTTATCGTTCACCAGGCTTACATTGACAAACAGTTCATCGCTGGCCATATATTCAGCTCCCTTTTGCTTTGAAAGATGGGAATTCTCAAGGGGTTCTATCCCTTGAGCAGGGGTGCAGGGGACAGCGTCCCCTGCTACTTCCTGTTGGCCTTCATGCGCAGGTCATGGCTGAGCTGCCGCTTGCGCATGCGCAGGGATTTGGGCGTAATCTCCAAGAGTTCGTCATCATCAATGAACTCCAGGCATTCCTCCAGCGTGAGGGGGTGCACGGCGATCAGGCGCAAACTTTCCTCGGCAGAGGAGGAATTGCGTATATTGGTCGCGTGCTTTTTCTTGCAGACATTCACTACCAGGTCACCTGGCCGGGCGTTCTGTCCGCAGATCATGCCGGCGTACACAGGTATCCCGGCGCCAAGAAACAGCGTGCCCCGGTCCTGGGTATAGAACAGGCCGTAGGAGGTGGATTCGCCGGTTTCAAAGCACACCAGCGCGCCAACATTGCGGTGGGGAATGTCGCCCTTAAAGGGCTCATACCCGTCAAACACGGCGGACATAATGCCCTCGCCGCGCGTATCGGTCAAGAACTCGGAGCGGTAGCCGAACAGCCCGCGGGAAGGGACAAGAAACTCCAGCCGCACACGGTCGCCGCCTCCCATGGAGGCAAGAACGCCCCTGCGCCGGCCGATCTTTTCGATCACCGCGCCGGCATAGGCCTGGGGCACATCGGCCACCATCCGCTCCACAGGCTCGCACATTTCGCCATCGATCTCCCTGTAGAGAACCTCTGGCTTACTAACCTGGAACTCATAGCCCTGGCGGCGCATGGTCTCAATCAGGATGGAAAGGTGCAATTCGCCCCTGCCGCATACTTCAAATGTGTCCGGGCTGTCGGTTTCGGTTACACGCAGCGACACGTCTGTCTGTAGTTCCTTAAACAGCCGTGCCCGTAAATGGCGGCTGGTCACATATTGGCCTTCCCGGCCGGCAAAGGGGCTGTCGTTCACGGAAAAGCTCATCTTCACCGTAGGCTCGCTGATGCGCACAAAGGGCAGCGCTTCCACTTGGGCAGGGTCGCACACCGTATCGCCGATGGACAAATCCTCCATGCCGGTGAGCGCCACGATATCGCCCATAGCTATTTCCTGGGCCGGCACGCGTTTTAATCCGTCATAGCGGAACAAGCCTGTAAGGCGCCAGGGAAGGCTTGTAACGCCAGTCTCCAGGTTGGTATGAACGACGGTCATGCCTTCCTTCAGCGTGCCCCGCTGGATGCGGCCTACGCCGATGCGGCCCACGTATTCATTGTAGTCGATGGTGGAGATCAGCACCTGGGCAGGGCCATCCATTTCGCCCTCCGGCGCCGGGATATATTGCAGGATAGCATCAAACAGGGGCTTTAAGGTTTCCCCCGGCTCGTTCATATCCAGCGTAGCGGTACCCTTGCGGGCTGAAACGTACAGGATGGGATGCTCCAGGGTGCTTTCGTCGGCCTGCAGATCGATCAGAAGGTCCAGGATCTCCCCCACCACTTCCTCGCAGCGGGCGTCGGGCCTGTCCACCTTGTTGATTACAATGAGAACTTTCAGCTGCAGCTCCAGCGCCTTTTTCAAAACAAACCGCGTCTGGGGCATTGGCCCTTCAAAACTGTCGATAAGCAGCAGAACGCCGTCCACCATTTTGAGTACGCGCTCCACCTCGCCGGAAAAGTCGGCGTGGCCGGGGGTGTCCACAATGTTGATGCGGGTTGTGCCGTAATGCACGGCGGTATTCTTGCTCAGGATCGTGATGCCGCGCTCCCGCTCCAGGTCATTGGAATCCATGACCCGGTCTACGACCTGCTGGTTCTCGCGGTATACGCCGCCCTGCTTGAGCATTTGATCCACCAGGGTGGTCTTGCCATGGTCCACGTGGGCGATAATGGCGATATTGCGGATGTCTTCCCGGGTCATAAAATATTTCCTTCCTTAATTGCCCGCAGGGCGGGCGGCGGTTATTGTTATAGATACAAGTATGAGTATGAACGCGGCTTCTTATCAGCCAACCAACGCGTCCTGTCATTCTGAGGGACGCAATCCAGAAGAATCTTTCCCCCGAGGACAAGATCCTTCACTGTATTCAGGATGACATCCGGCGGCGGCTTGCCTTCATAGTCAGCTTCGCAGCCCGCCGGAAGCGGGCGATTGATAATCGCCCCTACGTCATTTTGAACCAACGAACGACCGCCTCCTAAGCGGCAGGCCGTGGGTTACTCTTGCGCATGTCTCGCGGCTGTTTCGGCCAGTGTCAATCCAGGATTATTTTCCATTGCCAGGCGGATGGACCACTCGTTTTCAAACAGCAGCACGTCCCGCTGCTGGCTGTCCTTGGCACGGCCGCTGGTGGAGGTCAGCTTCAGTTCATCCACAGGCTTTGGCGTTTGCGTCACCCAACGTACGAAGCGGTAGGGCAGGTTATCCATCAGGATTTCCGCGCCGTATTCGCCCTTCAATCTATAGGCCAGCACATCGAACTGCAGAACGCCCACCACGCCCACCAAGAATTCCTCCCGGCCCGTTTCCGTTCGCAGGAAGGTCTGTATGGCTCCCTCCTGGCTTAACTGCGTGATGCCCTTTACAAACTGCTTGCGCTTCATGCTGTCCAGTGGCCGGACCCTGGCAAAGTGCTCGGGCGCAAACACGGGAATGTCCTCATAGTGAAGCTTTCGGCCGATTGCCAGCGTATCCCCCAACCCAAATAATCCAGGGTCGAACAGGCCGATGATGTCGCCTGCCCAGGCCTCCTCCACCGCTTCCCGTTCGTCGGCCATGAACTGCTGGGGCTGTTTCAGCTGTATGTCCTTGTCGGTGCCGCTGTGCCATACTGTCATGCCCTTTTCAAACGCACCGCTGACCACCCGCAAAAACGCCAGTCTATCCCTGTGTGCGGGGTTCATGTTTGCCTGTATCTTGAAGATGAAGCCCGAAAACTGCGTGTCTTCAGGCTGTATGTCGCCCTGGTCGCTCTTACGGGATAAGGGCGGCGGCGTGAACTTTAAAAAGCGCTTTAAAAACGGTTCCACGCCAAAGTTAGTAATGGCCGAGCCGAAGAACAGCGGCGTCAATTGCCCCTGGCGTACGGATTCCAGATCGAACGTATCCCCCGCCACGTCCAACAGCTCAATTTCATCCTTCAGGCGCTTTATATAGTGTGATTGCAAAATGGTTTTAAGCGCGGGATCATTTAGCTGGATCTCCGTCTTTTCGACTTTGTTCTTGCCATGGTCGCCGCCGGTATACAGCTCAATGATTTCGCTGTCCCTGTGGTACACGCCCTGGAAATCGCCGTCCACGCCGATAGGCCAGTTGATGGGGCAGGAGCGGATGCCCAGCACCTGTTCCAATTCCTCCATCAAGGCAAACGGATCCTTGGCGGCCCGGTCCATCTTGTTCACGAACGTGAAGATGGGTATGTTGCGAAGCCGGCATACCTTAAAGAGCTTGATGGTCTGCTCTTCCACGCCCTTGGCCGCGTCGATGAGCATGACCGCAGCGTCGGCAGCTACCAGCACACGGTAGGTATCCTCGCTGAAATCCTGGTGGCCTGGCGTATCCAGTATATTGATGCGGAAGCCGTCAAACTCAAACTGCATGGCGCTGGAGGTGACGGAGATGCCGCGCTGCTTCTCGATCTCCATCCAGTCGGATGTGGCATGGCGCTCAGCCTTGCGGGCCTTCACGCTGCCAGCCTGGCGGATGGCTCCACCATAAAGCAGCAGCTTTTCCGTCAGCGTGGTCTTGCCCGCGTCCGGATGGCTGATGATTGCAAATGTGCGGCGCTTGTTCACTTGCTCGTGCAGCGTCGCCTGAAATTCTGCGGAACCGGGGGTGGGCAGCATAATTCGACCTCCAGGAGGTAATGTGGGAAACCAACTTGTTATTTTACTATGAGAGCAGAAGAGATGTCAACTTTTTCAGTGAGGATCAGGAGTATTTCATGTAATTTAATGGATATGAATGCAAAATGATCCCTTCCGCGCCCCACCGAAAAATATATTGCCCGGCGGCCCAAAATCGGGCATAATGATTTCGAGCAGGCGGATGGCTTGGAAATGCTCATATCACCTCCAATTTAAATTTGAATACATACGGAAAGGAAGTTTTCCATGCTGGGTCATTACTTGATGTTCAATAGGAATTGCGATGAAGCGCTCAAAACTTACGAGAAGGCCTTCGGCACTACGATCAGCGAAATGCAAAAGTACAGCGACATGCCCCCCAATCCTGCGTTCCCCATTGCAGATCAGGACAAAAACCTTGTGCTGCACGCCAGGATCAATATTGAAGGCGCCGAGCTGATGTGTGCCGACAGTTCCGAGTCCTGCACAAGCGGTGACAATATGTACGTTTCCATCACGACCAAAGATGAGGCTGCTGTCAAGAAAGCATGGGATATCCTTTCGCAGGGCGGCGAAGTTTACATGGAGCTCACTCCCTCGTTTTTTGCAAAGCTGCATGGTTCCCTGCAGGATAGGTTCGGCATCAACTGGATGTTCACAGCGCTGAAGTAAGACGTTATGGATGCCTTACTTAAATGACTATACCGCATTTCCGCCCCCCCAGGGGGCTTTTTTATATTCCTCCTTGACTCATCCAAAAAATTCCTTTATAGTAGCTGTATTCTGCGAGGTGACATCTTTTATGTATATCAGAAGATTTTTAGAAAGCGATGCAGACAGCGTATGCTCAATCATTGAACGCAACCTGCGGGAAGTGAACAGCAAAGATTATCCCAGCGAATACATCGAAGCAAATGTACAATCCCACAATAGGGCTGTCATAATAGACAGGGCAAAAAGCTCACACATGTATGTTGCGTGCGAGGGTGATATAGTTCTTGGCAGCGGGGCCATTGCCGGTTACTATGGAAGTAAGGAAGAAAGCATATTGCTTACCATTTTTGTATTGCCCGAACTTCACGGTAAAGGCATAGGACGTAAAATCATAAGAGCCTTGGAAGGCGATGAGTTTTTAAGCGGGCAAAGCGCATCGAAATCCCCGCATCCATTACGGCATGTGATTTCTACAAACAACTTGGCTATGAATATAAAGGCGGTGTCCGAAAGGTTGATGAAGGCGGATGTATCCGTCTGGAAAAATATAACCTTGATCAAAAGCAGCTCATCGAACAGCCCAGCGGGAGGAATAGATATTGAAAATAGACAGGCTGCTGCAAATCGTCATCTGCCTATTAAACAGCAACTCCGTAACGGCAAAGCAGTTGGCCGGGCGGTTCAAAGTATCGGTGCGCACCATCCAGCGGGATATGGACAGCATCTCCCTGGCCGGCATCCCCCTTACCGCCAATTCAGGAAGCCAGGGGGGCTATTCGCTGCTGTCCGAATATAAGCTTCAAAACCAGTTCGTAAAAAAGGAAGACTTCAATATTATCATCATGGCTTTAAAGAGCCTGAGCACCAGTTATAAAAGCGGTCAATTGGAAGGCATTCTGGATAAATACCTGGCCCTTTCCGATGCTTCCGCCCCCAGCGTCTATTTGGATTACGGCGTTACCAGGGAGGACACCCGGGTGCAGCAGTTAAACCGCGTGCTGGAGCAGGCGGTGTCCGCGTTCCATGAAATCACCTTCACCTACCGCAACGTACACGGCACGCTGTCTGACCGCAGAGCCCAGCCCCTGGCACTGCGTTTCAAATGGTATGCCTGGTACCTTTTCGCCTACGATGTGGGGAAAAAGGATTACCGTACCTTCAAGGTGGCAAGAATGGACAGCCTCGTCATGACGGAGGCCGCCTTCACCCCGCCCAAGGATGTGAAAGGTTTGTTGGAAGAGCAGGAGCGTGAATATCTGAAAACCTGCGTAGACATCGAAGTATGGTGCCATCAAAGGGATATAGTCGCGCTGGAGGAATACTTCCCCGAGGAGAAAAACGAGCTTCTGCCCGGCGGCCACTTTATTATGCATCTGCACGTGCCGCCTAACGAGCGGTTGTGGCAGGCGCTGCTTTTAAGCCTTGGCGACAGCGTGAAGATACTGTCGCCCGAGGGGTACAGAAACTCGCTTATCGAAACAGCGCAAAAATTTCTTTCCAATTATGACATATAGGTGTCGTATAGGCTGTGCTAAGCTTAACGCGGAATAGGAGGTCAAACTATGGACGCATTCTGCGAAGCTTTGGTATGCCGGGAAAGAAGCCCTATCATCCCCGAAGAATATGACTTTTGGGGGCGGCTTATTGGTGCGTGGGATATTGAGTGGTTCGGGCGCATAGGCAAGCATCAGGGGAAACATTACAAGGGGGAATGGATCTTCTCCCGCGTGCTTCAAGGCACGGCCATACAGGACATATTCATCGTCCCGTCCCGCGAGGAAAACGCTGTAGATCCCCAGCCGGATGCGGAGTATGGCGCCACCATCCGCATCTATAATCCCGAGGCGAAGAACTGGGATGTTTTCTACGGCTGTACAGGAGAAGCCTCAAGGCTAACCGCCCAAAGGGAAGGCGATGAGATTGTATTAACGGAATTGGCGCACGGCATGACCAAGTGGGTCTTTTCCGAAATTGTGCCCGATTCCTTCCATTGGCGTAACATCAAAACGTTTGACGGGGGATTAACCTGGCAAACAACCATCGACATCTATGCTGCAAGGAAAAAATAAAAAACACACAGCCGTACGTTTAAATCACATCGGCTCATATCTCGGCAGCATCACTAATTAAGCACTATTTTCAGGAGTATTACTCCGCAAACACCACATCCACCCGCTCATCTGAAAACAGCTTTGCCGTGTGTTTTTGCACGGCTTCCTTTTGCTTTTGGGACAATGTATAAAACTGGGTAACGGATACTGTTGTCCCCTCCTTCTTCCACCTCGCCTTCATCCTGCCGTTAATCAAAATCGTGGGGAACACGATTCCCGAATTGGTGATCACATTGCGCTTGTCACGTTCATCCATCATGCGGCTGCGGTCCTTGTAGCCCATGAAAAGCTGATCAAAACCGGCCAGTAACAGGCGGGAGGGAGTTTTGCCATCGCAGTTCAGCTTATGAAGATGACAATAGGTTGTGGATCTTCTACCGGGCAAGGGAAAGGAAAAAACTATTTCCGCACATCCTCAGGATCCATGATATCGTTGTGGAAAGGCTGCTTAACGGCGCTGTGCTCCGTAAAATCCACCATATACTTACAGTCGGTGCCAAACACCACTGCACGGAGCAGCACAATTTTCAGGATGCAGGTGCCGGGATCCGCCTCATTGACGTGGCGGCCGTAAAACAGGGAAAATACCTGCTTCAGCTCCGGGGTAAGCTGCCTGTTCCAATCCTCCTTAGGATTGCCCAGGTTTCTTCCTATGCCGGACGCCTGCATCAGATGCCTGCAAACAGCCACCTTGGGATTTTTGGCAATGTCGCGCATTTTGCGGGAGGAAGCGTGGGTAAGCACATAAATGGCCCCATCCTTGTAGTACCCGTCCACCGTGCGGACGGATACATCGTTTTCCACGCATGTAGCCAGGGATACTGCCACGTCGCGGCCCATTTGCTCCTTTAAAAGCTTGCATGCAGAATCAAAAACGGTCATAAAGCATACCTCCCTCATCTTACGTAAGCGTAATGTTCTGATATAAACCCAGCATACCATACGGAAGGTTGATTGAAAAGACGATTTGTTTCCCTTTGACAACGTAAGGCCTGCTGGATTATGATAGATGCGTTCGCTTTAAGCCTTGGAACGGAGGATGAACGGTGGCGCTATCCCTTGAAATCACCAAAGAAATCTCCAGGGAACTGATCGAAACGATTACAAATATGGATCATGACGCTTACCCGCCTGACGACCAGATGACATGGGACCGGGCATTTATGATATATGGCCTGATAAAAGACAGCCTGATCCTTTTGAAGGAAGATGAAAAGCTCATCGGCTTTTTATCCATATACGGAATCCAAAAAGAGCTGGTGCCATTGGCGATAAAGCGCCAGCAAACCATCTTTGCGGTTGAGGAACGGAAGCACCTGCTTACTGAAATTGCAGGGCCTTGCGACGGCTACCTTCATAACATCATTATCTACCCTGAATACAGGGGCATGGGATACAGGCGCTATTTGTACCTTGGCCTAAAGCATTGGCTTCAATTGCATGAAGGGATCGGGCAAATCTGGGCCGATGCGGTAAGCGTTCACGGCCAAAGGGCGCTTGAAGCATTGAGTTTTGATCCCTATCCGGAATTGAAGGGGCTATGGGGCGCAGGGATCGAAAACGTACAATACGCGCTGGACAGGCAGCTTCAAAAATTGGATAGCGGAATACACATCACCATCAAGGACTGATCCGGTCAAGCCCTACGCTCCACGAAATCCACCATTTCCTTAAGACTTCTTATAACCCACGGGCCTTTGTGCTGATTGTGCCTGTCGATCAAAAAGGATGTAAAGCCCTGCTCCCTGGCGCCATCGGCTTCCATGTCGTAATCGTCCACATACAGGCTTTCCGCAGCTATCACGTTCTGCGCATTCAGCGCGGCATTGAATATAATGGGGCTGGGCTTTCCGGCGCCCACCAGGGAACTGGCGGTGAAGGAAGTAAAGTATTTGGCAAGCCCCACCGCTTCCAGCGTCAACTCAAGGGACGGCGACGTATCGCTGATCACGCCCATCCTGTAGCCGCGGGACTGAAAATATGTAAGTACCTCCACAACCTCGGGATGCACTGCCTTGCTTTTCAGCCATGTCATTTGATGAATTTGCTCCGCCCGCTCAGGAAGATGGGTGCTCAGGCCGAATTCCTTAAGCATCAGCGCGTAATACCGCTTCATAAAAGCGATCTCGTCTTTTACATCCTTGTACCAGGGCTTTTGGCCCTCGCTGGCCGCTTCGAACAGTTCCATCATTTTATCATAGACAATGGGAAAAGGCTTGCCGCCCCAGCTTATGATCAGGTTATCCGTCTGCTCCTTCACCTTTGGATCGTTATAGGTCAGCGTGCCGTCCCTGTCAAAGAAAACCGCCCTGTAAGCCATTTCATCACAGCCTTTCCCTTACGCTTCGCGAAATTCCACGAGCAGCACCGGGTAATCCGGCAGCTTTGAAAATCCCGCATGCTCCGCCGTCTTGATAGAGGGAATATTATTCCCCCAGCATTCCCAGTAAGGCGTAAGCCCCCTTTTTGAGCATTCATGAAGAAAGCAGGCCGTCATTTGGGAGGCGTAACCCCTCAATTGGTACTCCCGAAGCACTTCGATGCCGATGGCACATTCGCCTGTGCTCAAGTACTCCGCGGTGCAAAATCCACACACTTGGTTTTCCATCACCAGCGTATAGCCAAAGCCTTCTGCCAGAAATTTTTCAAAGCTGCCCAGCGTGCTTTCCACCTCATCCTGTATCATGGAAAAGTTGGCAAGCTTCGCCGTATCCGCCGTGATGAATTGAATGTGCGGCGCCGGGACCTCGGGAACGCTGCCCGGCGCTGGATGGCGGAACACGCTGCGCC
>JAEZJP010000128.1 GCA_023415715.1 Bacillota bacterium | reverse complement strand
GATGATGTTGCTGGCTTCCTTTTGGAATTCCTGCTCCACGGTAATGCCCGGATGGCTTTGATTGAACGCATCGATGATCTCATTCAATAGGTCGATGGTTTCAATCTTCCCGGTAAAGAACTTGATTTCCACACCCTCCGCAAAGGCCGATATGCTGCCTAAGCACAATACCAGCGCCAATGCGACTGCCAGAACCTTTTTCATGAACCGCTCCTCCTTTTGTCCAGCTGCCTTCCTGGATTGTCTTCTGACTGTATTATAGCCGCTATACAGCTAAAGAAAAATACCGCAGTTTTTTGATTCCGGTACCAGTTTTTACGATAACCATGCCTTGTCATTGCAACTGCTTCAAATCCCTTTTATAATGAAGACAGGGGAGGAGAGGCCGTGAACAGATCCTTTCGGTATATGCATTGGCATGTGAAGCAAAAGCTGATTTTCATGATTTCTATGCTCATTTTTTCATCTGTCACGCTGGTGACCATACTTACCTATTTAAACCAGCGGACGGATTTGATACGCCAATCCACCCAGAAAACGCAGCTGCTGTTGGAACAGCTGGCCATCAATACCGACACGTACCTGGAGGAGCTTTTCAGGCTTTGCCTTTCGCCCTATTATAACAAAAGCGTCATGGAACAGCTTCAAACAAAACCTGGAACTCCGGCTCAAAAGCTTCAAAAGCAGCGCATCATTGAGGAATATCTCGGCGGTGTGATGACCATTCCACGAAGCGATATCCTGCGTGCTTTGATCCTTACCGACGAGGTTTATTTAAGCAGCAAAACAAGGTATGATGCCAGCATCCCCGTTACCTTCCGGGAGGAAAGCTGGTATAAGGACGCGATACAGTCAAACGAACCCGTATTCATACCCGTTCATATGGAAACCCAGGGCCGCTCTTCCCTTTACGTATTCTCTGTTGTGCAAAAGATACTGAGCACCAAAAACGCCAGCGATGTGTTGGGTGTGATCCGAGTTGATGCCAATTATGTGGGCATCAAAAACGTATGCGACCGGGCGGAGGTTACCCAGGGCAACGCACTGTATATACTCGACAGCCGGGGCAACCAAATCTATGCCAATTCCCTGTTGGAAGGCGGCGCAACAATACAGGAAGTTTCGGCACTCCTTAGCAAACTCGAAGGCGAAGGTCCTTTCTTTGAAAAGATTGGCAGGGCGGAATACGTCATCAGCATAAAAGCACTGCAATCGGCGGACTGGCGCGTGATCGACATCCACTCCACACGAGAGCTTACAAGGGATGCTGCCGCGGCAAGGGACAAGGCCATTCTATGGGCGTTTTTGTGCTCTGCGGGCAGCGTGCTGTTTTCCGTTGTGCTGGTGAAGCTCTTCTTAAAGCCCATCTTTGAAATCACGGGCCTTATGCAAAAGGTGCAAAAAGGGGATCTTGCGGTGCGGGCGCAGGTATCCGGCACAGATGAATTGAATTACCTTGCCTCCTCCTTCAACGAAATGACGGAGCAGTTAAGCACCTTCATGGAAAAGAACGACCTGCTCACCAGGCAAATTTACGAGGCAAAATACCTGGAAAAGGAAGCGCAATACGCAGCGCTATGCAGTCAAATAAGGCCCCACTTTCTGTTCAACGCGCTGAATACCATCAACCTTCTTGTTAAGTGCGGTCGTGCGACGGAAGCCTCCATGTGCATCGACCACCTGTCCACGCTGCTTCGCGGCATGGTGAATACCGACCGTAACATCACGCTCAGTGCAGAAATGAAGATCGTGGACAGCTATTTGCAGCTTCAAAAAATGCGGTACGGGACTTTGTCCTTTGAAATCATGGGTATCGAAGCGTTTCAGGATTACGCTCTGCCGGCCATGACGGTCCAGCCCCTGGTGGAAAACGCGCTGGTTCACGGCTGCGAGCCCAAACGTGGCGGCGCCCGCATTGCCGTAACAGTCGCCCCCTGCGGGGAAGAATTACATATCACGGTGGAGGATAACGGCGTAGGCATGGGGGAATCTCAGCTTGCCCGCATACGGGAAAGCCTGGCCGAAAACACATCCGATCTTCCGGATACCGGTACGCCCCAAAGCGTCGGCCTGATCAATATATCCCGCCGAGTGAAGCTGAAATATGGGCTCAAGTACGGGCTGTCCATTGATTCCACGCTAGGGCAGGGAACCAAAGCGGTGCTGCGGCTGCCGCTATAAAACCCGGGAGGGATCGCATGTACAGGGCATTGATCGTTGAGGATGAGCCGCTGATGCGGCAGTATCTAATGGATAAGCTTCATGACATCCATCCCAAGTGGCAGGCGGCCGCGTCGGCTGAGGATGGGATGGAGGCCATGAGCCTTCTTCAAAGAGAACTGTTTGACCTGATTATTACAGATATACGGATGCCCGGCATGGACGGGATTTCGCTGGCCCGGTTTGTATCCGTCCATCATACGGATACTTTTGTTATCATCTTGTCCGGCTATGATGAGTTTGATTATGCCAGGGCAGCCGTGAGGCTGAACGTTTGCGATTACCTGCTGAAGCCGCTCAATGATGGGGAACTGATGCAGGCATTGGAAAAGGTATCCCAAAGGCTTGCGGAGAACAAGCAGCGCAGGCAGGATGATGCCTGTTTTCCCATGCTGTTTAGGGATTCCATGGCGAATATACCGCAAAAGGCGCTGGCCGAAAGCTTCAAAAAGGTGGAGGAGATATCAAAAAACTCAGGCGAAGCCTGTTGGGGCTTGATGGTGCTGGCGCCAAACCTTCTTGACGCAGCGCAGCGGGTAGAAGCGGTTGATATTAACACCCTTGCGCAGGAGTTGTTCAGCTTGGCTTTTGACAGCTTCTCAGGGCTTGCCGCCATGGACGGCCAGGGAAATACGGTCATACTGGCCTTTGTACGCGAACCGCTGCTTACCGCAACCGAGTGCCTGAACAATTGTCAAAGACTTAACCAAACTTACAAGAACGGCACAGGCGTTTCTTTGCTTGGCGGTTTCAGCAAAGCAAGAAGCAGCCTTAACCAATTGAAGCCGGCCTATGAAGAGGCATTGGGTGCGCTCTTCCTTGCCCAGGCCGGAAACGGGCCCTTCCTTTCCGGAGATTTGCTGTTTGCCCAGCGCACGCGGCTTGGCATATTGAAATCCCTGCATGAAACAGTGCAGGCATCCGGTCTGGCGGAAAACCCGCACGGCGTAAACACCCTGTGCATGCAGGCCGTTACCTGCCTTGACAACCCCATACGGCAGGAATCGTTCCTGATGCTGGGCGCATTTTTGTTAAGCCGCTTTTTTGGCAGCCGGAAACAGCTTACGGAGGGATTAGGGCGGCTTATGAATGATGTTCCGGACGAAGCGGAATCACCAGGCGTTTTTGCAAAAACCTACGAAGCTTGCTTCAATTCCCTTTTGAATAATGAAAAACAGGCAACGGAAGGCATAGGCCTATCGAAGCTTACCCAAAAGGTTCAGGAATATCTTCATATGCATTTTAGGGAGAGTGTCAGCCTTTCCATGGTTGCGGATGCTTTTGATGTAACGCCGGCCTATTTGAGCGCATTATTCCATAAGGAGGTGGGCGAATCGTATTCCAAATATCTCATGCGGCTGCGGATGGAATACGCCGCCGTCAAGCTTAAAAGCGATCCTTATATCAAAATGTATGACGTTGCGAAGCAGGCAGGGTTTGTATCTCCCAAACACTTCATTTCCGCATTTGGTAAGTTCTTTGGTAAAACGCCGAAGGAGTATAAGGAACAGTCAAAATAGCATCCTTAGAATAAGCTTACGGCTAATAGGCATTGCGGGATAAAGTCCGTTTCCCTCCATTAAAAGGAGGGAACGGTTTTTTATTTGGCTATTGACAATTTGATTCGACTATTATATATTGTACAGTAGTAAGCCAAATGCAGTATTGGTTTATGAAGAGCAGGCGAATTTCGAATGTGGAATACAGGAGAATGAGCTTTCGTTCTTTACGATCCGCAGACAGTGACATAGCTTGCTGAATCAAGAAAAATGATGGAGGATGGATTTATGATCAAAAATGAGTTTGCGCAGAACAACACAAAAGCGTTTGCCGTGGCAGGGCTTGTGCTTTCCGGTATTTTCTCTGGAATTTTTTTCGCGTTGCTGTTTGCATGTACTGCCATTGTGGCTGCGTTTTCCATAGCCTCCGCAGCCGCCGGCGTTTGCCTCATCGGCGGGTTCAATCCATATGCGCTTCTTCCCGTTATGCCCTATTGGTGCGGGGCTGTGCTTGCCGGGGCATTCATTTCCCTGTCGGTTCTTAATTTCGTTGGCCTCATTTATCTTGTCCTTATAGACCTTCAGCTGGTTCGGGCATATTTAAGATACCACAATAATCAGCTTGCTTCTTTTTCCGGAAAAGCGATCCAACCACCGCTTGCAAATTGGCCTAAGCTTACTTTGAAAGTTAACCGAAATTTGAAAAAGATCGCGTCTGTTTCTCTTGCCGTTTTTGCGGTATGCTTCGCTTCCGGCTATGTGGCATGCTCCGTCTCTGCGGGGTCCCTTGGATTTTGGCATGCTTGGAACTGGTTTGTAAAATAGGGGTGATGGGAGTGTACGGGCTGAACGTGTTTTCCCTGCTCGTATTTGCGGCGATCAACATTTTTGCAGCCATACTTTTAAAGCGCAGCAATGAAGCGCGCAGCCGCATCCTGAGGATCGCTTGCGCCGGGCTTTTATCGTTCAATCTGTGCCGTTATGCGCTGGCGCTGTTATCGGGCAGGGGTTTTATATTTCCGGTGGAGTATTCCTCCATAGCTTATTTTGTTGTGCCAGTTATCCTGCTCACAGGGATCAAAAAGGTGCAAAGCTGGGCGTCGTATTCAGGCATTATGGCGGGCTTTTTCTACTACATGACGCTGATTCTTGCCGGTGGTAAAATCTACGCAGATTACCGGCCCAATGACATCTATATCTCATTGTACTGCCGTGGATCGCTGTATCTGTGCGGGTTTGTTTGCCTTAAAACAAACAGATTCAAGCGCTCGGACCGCTTTGTGCTGCTTGGCGGCAATGCCTGTGTTGCGTTATATGCCTATTTGCTTCGCCCCATAGCGGAAGGCAAGGCCAGGATATTCATTTATGAACTGATGGATGGCTTATATGTGAAGCAGCTTTTCCCCGTATCAGCATGGGGATATTTGATGCCGGTTTACTATCTTCTCATGTTCGGATTCCTGTTGCTCTCCGTGAGGTTGTTCTTTAAGCTTAACAATATGCAATATGAAAAGCCCCTGCGGGCCGGGAAAGGAAACGGACCTGTTCCGGCTGCAATCAAAACGCTTACTTGACAGTGGAAATATGTTTCCAATATGCGGGAACAATTTCCATTTCAATTCGTCTCTTATGATGATAATAATCGAAGTAGGAGGCACCGATATGAAAAGAATCATTGCTTTGGTACTGGCGGTTTTTTTGCTCAGCGGGACAGCAGCCACGGCAGGAGCGCAGGGAACGGAGAATTTGAATAAGGGTGCCGTATCATTTTCGCTGGAACTGTTTGATAAGGCGCTGAATTCCGGCGATAAAAATGTGGTGATATCGCCTGTCTCCGCGTATCTTGCGCTTTCCCTGGCGGCGGCTGGCGCAGAAGGCGAAACACTGGATGAGTTCAGCAAGATCCTGGGCGTAAATGCAGATTCACTGTTAGCCTTTTGCGCAGGTCTTTCGGATTCGCTTTTGCAGACAAAGGGAAGCACTAAAGTTTCTATTGCAAATTCGGCCTGGATTGACGAAGGTTTTCCGATTGATCCTAAGTATTTGAATCGGGTCATGCACGAAATGCGAGCCGAAGCCTTTACGCAGGATTTGAATACGGTCAAGACGCGCGATGCAATCAATGCCTGGGTGAATGATAAAACAAACGGGCTTATACCGTCGCTGCTTGACCAAAACCTTGCGGAGCAGATGGTGCTCGCCCTGATCAATACGTTCTATTTCAAGGCGGAATGGCGCGATCCGTTCGAGGCGAACGACACGTTTGAACGGGAGTTTATTCTTGAGGACGGAAGTAAAGTAAGCGTACCGTTCATGAACGAGTGGAAAAAGTATCGGGACTATATCCATTTGGATGGCGCCGAGGGTGTGCTAAGGCCTTATGACGACGGCAAAACGGCGTTTCTTGCACTGCGGGCGAAAGACGGGCGCAGTGCGCAGAAACTGGCAGAAACGCTTGATGCGGATACGCTGGCTCAGTATATCGCTTCAGCCAAGGAGACATATATGACGCTTGCCATGCCCAAGTTTACTTTGGACTATGGCATGACTATGAAGGACGCGCTGAGCGCAATGGGCTTAAAGCGTGCCTTTGACCAGGATCTGGCCGACTTCAGCCGCATGGGCAAAAGTGAACTCGGTAACATCTATGTTTCGCAGGTCCTTCAAAAGGTCAGGATCGGGGTGAATGAAAAAGGGACGGAAGCCGCGGCGGCGACCATTGTGGCAATGACGGCCGGAGCCGCAATGCCTTTGGAAGAGCCAGTGGTTTTGAACCTTGACAGCCCATTCGTATATGCTGTAGTGGATTTGGATACAGGGATCCCGCTGTTCATCGGCTGCATGGATGATCCTGCGCTTTCGCTTGAATGATGTAAGAAACCTATTTCAGGCTTCCCGACTTTTTATTGATCCGCCTGGACAGGAACCTGGCCAGCAAGCTGAAGCTAAGCACCATGATGACCAGTATCGCCGCTGAAAAGTTGGCAATGGCCGACGAATGGGGGTTCAGGCTTCCTTCCGTCCGCATGGCCCAAATGTGCAGCGACAGTGTCTCACCGGGGCGGAACGGGTTCAAGGGGCAAGTGGGGGATGCAAGGTTCCAGTTGGACCAATTGATGTTTGTGCTTTGACCCGTAGTGTACAAAAGTGCGGCAGCCTCGCCGAACCCGCGCCCGGCGACCAGGATCATGCCTGTAATGATACGCGGCAAGCAAGCGGGAAGCAAAACCTTGTATATCGTCCGCCAATGAGAGGCGCCCAATGCCATGCTGCCTTCCTTGAGCCCTTCGGGAAGAGATAGCATGGCATCTTCGGTGGTGGTTGTGATAAGAGGCAGGCTTAGTATGGAAACTGCCATTGCGCCGGCCATCAGATTCCATTTTGCGCCTGTCATCAGGATGAACACAAGATATCCGAACAGGCCCACGACGATGGAAGGAAGGGAGGAAAGCGACTCGATACATACACGGAGGAAAGAGGTGAGCCTGCCCTTTTTGGCATATTCAGCCATATAGATCCCGGCGGCAACCCCCAGCGGGACGCTGATCAAAAGGGATAGAAACACAAGATAAACGGTGTTGAAAAATTGATTGCCTATACCATTGCGGTTAAACTGCAGCAGTTCCGGATAAAAGTCCAGTACACCTTTGCTGATGATATATCCCGCCAGTATAAACAGAAGCAGGAGAAAGAAACCGCCCACACCATAAAGCACGCCTGTCATGATTTTGTCGGTTCTCTTTGCCCGTCCGATAAGCTTGTTCGTATTACTATTTTCCATGGTACTTTTTCTCCTTTCCGGAGATGGCATGAATGATAAAGATGAACAGCATGGAGATCATGAACAGAAGCAACGCCATGGTCCAAAGGGCCAGATTGTGTTCGCCGCCGTTGGCCGTGTTGCCCATATCCGCCGCGATGGCTGCCGTCAGATTGTTCGTTGGCGATAGCAGATTTGCGGGGAACGCCCTTGTCTTACCAATGACCATAGCGACTGCCAGCGCCTCGCCAAACGCGCGGGCCAAGCCCAGCACGACGCCGGTGATGATGCCGGGGGTCGCGGCAGGTAGCACTACGCGGTATATAACCTGCCACCTGGTGGAGCCCAGGCAATAGGCAGCGTTGCGGTAATCATCGGACACGCTTCTGATGGCGTCCGCCGCAACGGTTGTAATGGTCGGGAAAATCATAATCGCCAGTACGATGCTGGCCGCCAGAACGGAGTAACCGCCCATCCTTGCGTGAAAGGTGTTCCGGATAAAGGGAACAAGCACCGTAAGGCCGATCCAACCGTACACCACGGAGGGGATGCCAGCATAGATTTCAATGGCGGGCTGGAAAAGGCTTGACCCGGCCTTGGGCGAAATCTCCGTTATAAAGATGGCCACGGCAATGCAGAAGGGCAGGACGAAAAGCAGGGAAAGCCCGCAGGTCAAAAGTGATCCGAAAATATAGATCGCAGCTCCGACATTTCCGCCACCTTCTGTAGCGCTGTCCATAGGCGACCACTCCGATGAAAACAGAAACTCCCATATGGAATGGTGGTATTTTGTAAACGTACCGGTTCCGTTCACAATCAGGAATGCGCCGATGGAAATAGTCAGGAGAATGATAAACAGGCCGCAGGCTGTTACCAGGCCCCGCCAGAATTTTTCTGTCTTGAATGCATGGGCCGCATGGTTGCGGGCCGGACGAACGCCTTCCAATACGTTGGTTGACACAGACGCACCTTCTTTTCATACGCGAATGCCGGGCAGGCTACTTAATGGCCTACCCGGTATTCTGATACTAGTGGTGTATTTCGGAGCGGCTCATTTGTAAGCGCCCGAAGCTTATTGGTGGGTGGCGACGGCGGCTTCAGACATCTTGGAGAATACGCCGTAGCCCAGCGCTTCGAT